>QKGJ01000059.1 GCA_003251275.1 Ignavibacteria bacterium | reverse complement strand
AACACCCTTCCCCGGCTTCTGGAGCTTGCCGGCTTTGAGGTCAGAGAAGTTCTGACGAGAAGAGGGCAAAGCCGAAATTTCCTCTTCCTGATGCTGCAGGCGATTGTGTACAGACTTGGCTTGTTTGCATCCGTGAAATCATCCGTCCGGAGAGCCGCCGGGAAAGCGCAATCCGCGAAATCGGTGACGGGAAAGTTGAGTATTTTCTATATTGTGGAACGAATAACAGAGGTCATCTCACTTCTGTTGACACCCGGACTTCTGGTGCTCTGGCGAATGGGACTTGGTGATGAGGTTCTTGCAGTGGGAAAAAAGAAACCGTGACTATGCCAAATCAAAATAGTCATACGCAGGAATACTGGCAGTACGAGTACGATGTCTCTGCCCGCTCGATGATTCCTCTGCTCCTTGAATGGGGAGTGACGTTGGATCAAGCGGATGTCATTGATGTGGGATGTGGGGAAGGGGGCGGTGTGTGCAGCCTGCATGATCGGGGCGCGCGCATTGTTGGTTTCGATATCGACCTGCATCGAGTGGAAGCAGCAAAGACGCTACAGGGCGATCGAAATATTCCCCTGACGGTTGGCAACCTGTATGACGAAGCTCTTCCTTTTCAGGAAAAAAGATTCGACCTCGTAATTCTGCATGATGTGTTTGAGCATCTGGATGACAAAAAAGCAATGTTGCTGAAGCTAGGTGCATATTTGAAACCGGATGGAAAGATCATGATCACCTTCCCCCCCTATTACTCTGCATACGGTGCGCATCAACAACATCTGCAATCGACATTTGGGAGAATGCCATTCTTTCATCTTCTCCCAGGGGCGATTTCCTGGCTTCTGCCACGCATGAAGGGAGAGCATCCTCACGTCATCGAGGAACTGCAGAAACTCTGGCGCAATAAAATGGGTATGACAAAATTTGAATCCATTGTCGAACAATGTGGATTCACCGTCAAAGAGATGCAGGCATATCTCATCAGTCCCAACCATATCCGCTTTGGACTCAAACCGATTTCGGCCGGGGTCGTTGGGACGATTCCTATCCTGAGAGAAGTTTGTTGCACCGGGGTCGTCTATTTGCTTGCCCGTCGATAGTCAATGCCTGATCCATCCGCACATATGAACATCATCATTGTGGTTGTGAATTGGAATGGCAAAGATGTTACACTCGACTGTCTTCGATCGATCAAAAACGTTACCTACCCAAAATACACCGTCATTGTTGTGGACAATGCTTCATCCGATCATTCGGTGGAGAGCTTCCGCTCGGAGTTTCCCGAAGTGGTAGTTCTTAAGCAGGAGAAGAACCTACGCTTTGCCGGCGGCAACAATGTCGGTATCAAGTATGCAATGGAGCATGGAGCAGAGGCCGTCCTTCTTCTCAACAACGATACGACTGTCCATCCGGAGTTTCTCACACATTTGGTTGAAAGACTGAAAAAAGATCCTGCAACCGGGATGGTGGCGCCAAAAATCTATTACCACGATGACCAAAAGCGAATCTGGTTTGCGGGAGGAGAGATATCGCTCTGGACAGGGACGATGAGACATACCGGCATCAGAGAGATCGACCATGGACAGCATGACCAACCGGGAAAGATTGATTACGCCACAGGTTGTTGCGTATTGGTTCGAAGCTCTGCTATCGAGAAAGTAGGAGTGCTGGATGAGTCATACTTTATCTACACCGAGGATGCAGATTGGTCAATGCGCGTCCGCAAAGCAGGTTTCACAATTCTCTATGAGCCTGCAGCGAAGGTCTGGCACAAACTCTCGGTGAGTGCGGGCGGACATCTCTCGTCTTTCAAAATGAAAAACAAATTTGTAAGCAACATGCGATTCTTCGCGCGCTATGCATCCTGGTATCACTGGCCGGTGTTTCCCTGGATGAGTGTCGTGGCGAACGGCGTAGCCGCGTTGAAATACTTTCTGAAAGCAGGATAACATGGAGTTCGGAAAACATCTCGGGAAAGGCCTCTGGGGAATTGCGGACAAGTCGCTCGCGGTGGCATATGGCGTCGGATTCGTTCTGCTCGTCATACGGGTTCTCCCGAAAGAAGAGCTTGGCAACTTCGTGCTCTTGCAGGAGTTGTTCCTCGTGATGTCCGGGTTGGCGAATGCGGTTGCCTTGCAGCCCCTGTTAAAATTCGCGGCAGAAGAAAGGGACGACTACAAAGACACAATCACCGCATCACTTTACATATGCCTTGCGTTCGTTGTGGTTTCGTCAGGTTTGACAGTACTGTTTCGAGATCCGATCGCCAGCCTGCTGAACTCCCCAGCCTTGAGCTCGCTCCTCCTCTATATGCCGGTTCTCATGGCTGCTTCGTTTGTCCGCAACTTTGTGCTGATTCTCCTTCAGAGCAAGCTCTACATGCGCTCCCTTTTCTGGACTGATGCGGTGCATTTCCTTGGCTTTCCCATCCTCGTCTGGGTGCTCTCGAAGTTTGGCCGGTTTGACACGGCGGAAGATCTGGTTCATATCAGTCTTGCAACATTTACCATTTCATCCATTCTTGGATGGTGGCTGTCGCGGTCGCTCATTAGTCTGACGCTCCGTCCCTCCCGGGAAGAGTTTCTCAAGGTGTGGGACTATGGCAAGTTTTCCTTGGGCGGCATCGTCAGTTATTTGTTCTACTCCAAGGCGGACTCATTCATCCTTTCGGCATTTACCGGTCCGGTGCAGGTGGCTGTCTACACTTCTGTAAAGATTTTCATCCGCATCTATGAAATGGTTACGCAGGTGGTGCAGATGTTCGTTCTTCCCATTACATCCCGCCTCTCGTCCCGCGGGGAGTTCGACAAACTGAAAGCGGTGGTCGAGAAGGGGATCGCGTTCACGACCATCGGTCTTGTTCCCGTTTCGATTCTCTTCGTCGCGTTCGCACCCATACTGCTTGATGTTCTCTACCAGGGCCGGTATGCAGAGGCTGCGCCAATGCTGCAAGTATTCTCCTTGCTCACGCTCTTTGTGCCGGTGCACGCCGTTGCAACAAACACCTTAATGGGCCTGGGGCATGCGCGGGAAGGATTCATGATTGGCGTCCAGGTGTTGTTGGTATCCATACTCGTTTACATGGCGTTGACACCTCTCCTGGGTGCCATGGGCACAGCGCTTGGCTACGTTCTGACATCGGCAATTCTTGGCGTGCTCACTCTTTATCACATGAACAAGTATGTCCCTGTGAGCGCTCGTGGGATTACCAAAAGGGTGAATGACATCAAGGAGTTCCTTAAGTCGAGACGATTTGTGTGAGTGTTTATCAATTGAGCCTCTTGATTGTTTAGAACGGGATTGGTACGTTGATGATGCTCTCCGCGAAAAACAAAGAGCAGCCTTACAGTCCGAATGGAATTCTCTGGACTTGACAGGTGCTGACCTCCCTATTCCTTCACTTTGGGAAAGGAGTAAAGCCATGCTAACATCGAAATGGTTTACTTTTCTTTTCTTTGTTCTTCTCATCAGTGTGCAGACCCAATCACAAACTATCTGGAAGAAATTCCCTGGAAATCCAATCGTTACTAATTCGAGGGAAATTGATTGGGCATACTCGGCTAGCGTTATGTACGACGAAAACATTGGCATGTACAAAATGTGGTACTCTGCTTTGCTCACCTCGATGCCCTTCTTGCAAGTAATGTATGCGACCTCATCGGATGGTGTTCAGTGGCATCAGAACCTAGTCAATCCCGTCCTCGAATCTGGAACATTCGGAGAATTTGATTATAGTGGAATATCTGACCCCTGTGTCATCTATAACGGTGGGGAATACAAAATGTACTACACCGGTCAGAACGGAAACAGTTGGCAAACAGGACTAGCCACATCTCAGGATGGTATTCACTGGGTGAAACACCCATCGAATCCGGTTCTTGGTCTTGGCTCCGGTTGGGAGGCAGTGGGGCATGGATCAGTAGAAGTGAGCCATCAAAATGGAATTTATCGGATGTTATACTCGGGGTTTGACGGTTCCAAGCACATGATTGGATTAGCTACATCATCCGATGGAATTCAGTGGACGCGATATTCTGGCAATCCGGTCTTTCGTCCTTCGGCAAGCGGTTGGGACAGTTTTTCGGTTTTTGCTAGTGCTCATTTTGTTTACAATGGTCAGTTCTACCTTTCTTATGTTGGGAAACCCCAAAATGGAATTGGACTTGCCACATCGCCTGATGCAATTACCTGGAGTAGAGTCAGATCTACACCTGTCCTAAATCCAGGCTCATTTGGTACTTGGGAGTCGACTATTCTGACAGGGTCCATGGTGGTGCGGGACGGCTCGCCACAATTCTGGTATACAGGGCTTGGCAGTACATACCAGATCGGGTTCGCGTATACTGATCTCGCTGCACTGACTTCGATCCCCCCCACGGGAACAACGAACAGACTCTCCAAACTCGCGTTGGGAAATTATCCAAACCCATCCAATCCTACTACCAAGATTTGGTTTGTCCTACCGGTTCAGGATAAAGTGAAGTTGGCGGTGTTTAACATCCTTGGAGAACAAGTTGCAACTCTTGTCGATGAGGTACAATCTGAGGGCTACCATGAAGTCGAGTGGCTGCCCGAATCTTCTCCCAGTGGAATCTACTACTATAGGATTCTTGCTGGAAGAAAGAGCGTCGTCAGGTCTATGGTGTTGGTACGATAGAGTGAGAGAGTCGAGCCGTTCTATGTAATCGAGAATATGTCTTCCGGAATGAGAACCAATGCTCTTTTGTTGGCCTTCCCCAAAAAAGCCGAAAATCCACCGGGGTGCTATCATCATCTATGTAAGTGCTTGAATGGCCCATGAAACCGAGAATATACATTACCGCCGAGAAACTCCACGAACAAGTATTTTTCGGAGCGATTACCTCTCTGTCCAACCTATCCAACGATGGTTGGCGGATGTCGCTCCGAAATACGCAAAGGGGGTTCTTGTTGATTATGGATGCGGGAACCTGCCCTACCGCCCCAACTTCATCGGAAAAGTTGAGAAGTACGTTGGCGTTGATGTTATCCAGAACAATCTAAATTCAGTCGATGAGGTTGTTCCACCTGGGGCGTCATTACCTTTCCACGACACTTCGGTTAATACTGTTCTCTCTACCCAAACGCTTGAACATGTTTCCGAACCGGAATTCTACTTGAGAGAGGTTTCTCGTGTCCTTTCTCCTGGAGGAGTGTTCTTGTTGACATGTCCTGCGGCCTATATGCTCCATGAAGAGCCTAATGATTTTTTTCGATTTACCGAACATGGGCTGCGTTATCTCTTGGAAAAGGTTGGCCTAAGAATCGTCAGGATTGACACTGCTGGCGGAGCATGGCGTTTGATGGGACAAGTACTTC
>QKGJ01000167.1 GCA_003251275.1 Ignavibacteria bacterium | reverse complement strand
AAAAAGGAACACGAGCAGTTCAAGAAAGCCCTGGAAACGCAAACCAGATTTGGTGTGGGGAGCCAGTGGCAGAGGCGGAAACAACACGACGTGATGGATGAGGATTGGAGCATTACGCCTATTACCGCACAGTTGAAGGACAAGGCGCATGGTCAACTTGGAACATCCGGCTCCGGAAATCACTTTGTGGAGTTTGGGGAAGTGGTTATCGAGGAGAATTCCCGTAACATCCCCCCAGGAGCGTTTGTCTCTGTTCTCTCCCACAGTGGAAGCCGGGGATCCGGGGCAACGGTTGCAAATCATTACACCCGCCTCGCAAAGGAACAACACCCGGAGCTTAGCGGACAATTGAAAAACCTTGCGTGGCTCGATATGAACGGTGACGGCCTGGAATACTGGGCAGCGATGGAACTCATGGGAAAATATGCTTCGGCAAATCATCATGTAATTCACCGATCGATCATTGAGTTTCTGGGGTATGAGGTTGTATGTCAAATCGAAAACCACCACAACTTCGCCTGGCGCGAACAACATTTGGGGCGCATTGTCATCGTTCACCGAAAGGGAGCAACACCGGCAGGAGTGGGTGTCCTGGGGATCATTCCTGGCTCTATGGCCGCTCCGGGGTTTCTCGTTGAGGGACTTGGCAACGAGGAATCCTTAACTTCAACTTCTCATGGCGCAGGAAGAAGAATGTCCCGCAAAGCTGCCAAGAAAGCGTATACCTGGAAAGAGACCAACGCCTACCTGAAAAAGAAGGGAGTCGAACTCCTTTCTGCCGGACTTGATGAGGTTCCGTGGGCTTACAAAAATATCAATGATGTTATGAATGCCCAGCAGGACCTGGCGAAAATTATAGGACGGTTTACTCCCCGTATCGTCAAAATGGCTCCAGCTGGCGAAAGGCCGGAGGACTAATCCTCGCATCGAACAAATAGGATCACGATGGAATCGGAAGTACATATCCGCCGCGCAACCCCCGATGATGCCCCTTCCTTCCTTTGGCTCGTCGACGAGTTAGCGGCATATGAAAAGCTGGAACCTCCCAGTGCCGAAGCGAAGAAGCGGCTTGTGAGGGATATGTCCGTGACAACACCAAGATTTGAAGTCTACCTAGCTGAAACTGGGGGTTCGGCGGTGGGTTATGCAATCGTTTTCGAAACGTATTCAACATTCCTCGCACTCCCGACTCTCTATCTGGAGGACCTGTTCGTTCTGCCAAATTATCGAAAGAACGGAATTGGGTATGCACTGTTCAGGAAAATTGCGATTGAAGCGCATCGTAGAAAATGTGGGAGGATGGAGTGGGCCGTTCTCGATTGGAATTTGTTGGCGATCGACTTCTACCGAAAGCTCGGGGCAAGACATTTGACGGAATGGAATGTCTATCGACTAACGGAATCCGATCTCGAGCGAATTGCGAACGAGTGAAGCCGCTTCAATCTCTCCATTACTTCTCAAAATTCTTCCACATCATTGATTCGACCGGCTTGTCCGTCCGCGTGTTATACTTGGCCGATGATTTCGCCTTATACGAAGTGGATACTTCGCCGGCCGCCTCGAAATAGATCAGCTGTCCAATCGGCATTCCGTGGTAAACGCGGACAGGTTGTTTCACGGAGATCTCCAGTGTCCAGGTATTGCAAAAGCCAATGTCGCCTTTCCCGGCAGTCGCGTGGATGTCAATCCCCAGACGGCCGATGCTGCTCTTCCCCTCAAGAAACGGTACGTGCGCATGGGATTCAGTGTATTCTTCCGTAACACCAAGATAAAGGCGATGCGGAAGAAGAATCAATCCTTCCTCTGGGATCGTAAAATGGTCTACTTTGTTGTGAGACTTCGCATCAAGAATATCGTCCCTGTACACAGCGAGGTGCATTCCTAAATGGACATCATATGAATTGCTGCCCAGGAATTTTCGATCAAAGGGGTCAATGACGATTGTCCCTTTTTCAATTTCCTCAAGGATTTTTGTGTCCGAAAGAATCATGCGTGGGTAGAATGTGAAGGGTGATGTTGATTCAGAAAAAAATGGTCGTGGGTAAGGTACAGCTGTGCGCCAACAACTTCTGGAAAATCTGCTCGAAATGCAAAGACTATTGCATGAGAAAATCAACGATGGTTTTGCAGTCGGCGAGTGGATCCTGAGAATGTGGAGATTCGAATTGATGAGTGACCCGCGCTGTTAACCGGCCCGCCGCAGCGCGGACCTCCACCGGAACACTCTCTTCCTTCGATAATCCCTGAAGCTGACGGATGACATCTCCCGTCCACTTGTGTCGCGGATGTGAACTAAGCCAAAATCGAAGCGCACCACCTGCAGCCCGGCGGGCACATACACGCACCATTCCTTCATTACCGATACCCCGGGCGCGCCGAGCTATGCTTAGTTCCTTTTCTATTTCTTCCACCGTTTCTGCTCTCGTCATCCGCAGTTAGAAACTGAATTTGTCATCATGGAAATGTCGTGTCATCTCAAGCCAGAAGAACAATCCGCGCCATGTTCCATATTTCTGGTAATGTCGTTCGATAGTGTTATCCTTCACCACCCTCCCCTTTGAATGGATCTCATAGTACTTCCCACGTACCCATGAATCGAGGCCCAGATAGTCATATCGTCCACATAGTTTCAGGAGGTTGCCAGCCGCATAAGGGCCTATCCCCCTCACTAATCTCATTTCCTTAAAAAGGGCCTCCGTCGGCGCATCTGACGATCGCCATGCTTCTACATCTATCTTTGCAGCGGCAACTTTTTGAGCAAACTCAAGTATGTATGGAGCTCTATATCCCGCCTTGACTTCCTTTCTCAGAAACCGTTCAGTCGATCCGGCAATCGCCCGTGGTGTCGGAAAGGCGTGTAATCCAGTTTGAGTGGAAACACCAAGCGAACTCACAAGATTGGTCACCATTAATGTGGTGAGCGCCCAAGTGCAGTTGGTCGTGCAGATCATTTTTACAGCGTCCTCGAACATCGTTGGAGCTCGCAACATCCTTCCCGTCCGGGCGCGAGCAATCCATCGATACGACGGGTGCCGGCGAGCAACCCGGTGGAATTCCTGAAAGTTTTCATTTAAGCGAAAACATGTTGCGAGTTGGCGGGCGACATCTTCTTTCTCCTCTGCCGTTAGCCGATACCCGCCTTCCATTTCCACCTGTATCCTGTTTGCGTGGGCAATAAGAGTACAAACGATGGGCTTCTTTCCGTTAAGAGAAATGACTCTTGATAATGACCGGGCTGATTTATTGGAGGAAAATGGTGGAAGTGCACACCATCCGTGACTGTAAACGGTTCCCCAAAAGTTGAAATCATTTGGAACGGGGAGCATCAACCGCTGGCGAACCCTGCTTGCGGTCATCGAGGTGTCTTTTGCGCGGCAACAAATGGTTTCGCAGAAAAAACGACCATCTGGCGAATCTCTTGCACTAAAGAAACCTCCGACAGCGAATCGGCTTGTATCTTTGAGAAGATGTCATTGGATAGAGTTCGAGAGCCGCCCGATGCAATTCCACGAAGAAATCTGCCAGCCTCCGGATTTTCGAACCAGTTCTGACCATATGAGTTTCCCAGATACTGTTTCAATTGAGAGGCCATGAGGAGTGATTTGAATTTGATCAATGCTTTGAGAGTTTCATGCTCTTGACCGACGGTGCCCTCCTCCACTTGCTTGATCTCGGATAAGGTCTCGCGCGCGAGCGCTCTTATTTCAGCTAAACGGACATATGCTTGATACAATACAATATCCTTGAGGTCCGCCACTGAAAGCCGGGTTCTTTGTCGGAGCCAGATGTGGCTGCTCACCAGTTCCCGGAAAAGGTATCCATAGGCCTTTACCGTCACCTCGTCCACGATATTCTTGAATTCAATTGCAAGCTCATCGACATTTCCGATGTACGCTGCTTCACCAATGCCATACCACGCAGCTCGATAGGAATCCACCCCATCACCTTGCGGAACGCGCAGATCCACTTCGTTGCCAACATCCGTCGTTGAAAACCGAATTTCTCCTATTTGCGGGTCAGCCGAAATCATCGGTCGCCTCGCGGTTTGAAGGCCCATGGTCCTCAACGCTATCCGCCCATGGGAGACTACTGAGTCACCTGGGAAGAACCGGTTGTAGCGCGCAAGGTTGAACTGAGGCTCTGCGCCAAATCTTGCTTTCATGTCGAGGAAATCCCTCTCCGTTGAGTCAAGTATTGCATTCGCGCGTTTGCGCAAATCTGCAGGAGAGACACCGTATCGTTCCTCGAGAAGCGTTCTATATGGACCGAACCCCAGAACCTTCTCTATGGACACGCCTTCAGTCGAGCCATTCACAATATCACCGACAAACCATTGCAGGTATCGCAGACGAAGTTTCTGCACGCTATCTTCTTCAGCTTTCATGGCCTCCCGGATAATATCGACCGCCGAAGTCGACACCATTTTTTGTCGAAGCGCCGAAAAAGAATCAGGGAGCGCCGTGTCGTGGAGGATTGCTACTGTTCGAGCGTGCAGAAATGATTCCATACTGGAACGAATATTCTCGATTTCTTCTTCGTTCGCACGGTTCTCCCGTGAGCAGGACATCAGTATCATACCGGAACAAATAATCGCGATCAAAACTATTCTTCGTTCGTTCATCGGGCTTCAACTGTTCAAGTGGAGTGGCAAGGAATAAACCTAGGCGATCTTTTCAAACGACTTGTGGAGGAGGTTAAGCACGTACCTTCGTTTTGCGTTCCCCCGCACGTCGTTGATTCGTTGCTGATATCGGTGTACCGGCGAGGAGGCGCATAAATCTTTCAGTTGTGAAAAGGCAATCCTCCACACGCCAATCATCGGCTTAATGTCGATCTTTTCATTATTTATTTCAAAATGCACCACCTGTCAGTCGGCAAGCTTCGAAGTATCACCATACGATAAGTCAACCGCATATGGATCTGTTTGTTTTGCTGGGTTTAGGAGGAGATTAAGTTGAGGCCCGTAGAGCGCAACAAACACCTCTTCCTTTGAGTAACCTTTGCGGCCCCATGCCCCTTTGTTCTGGAGATCGCGATACGTGATTTCGTGTCTGTCGTGATCAAAGAGTCTATACATCGGAAGCCATCAAGCAGAGTGATGACCTATAGTAGAGAAGCAACTCTGAAAACGCAAACCGGCAAAAAAAAAGCACCAATTGCTTGGTGCTCTTCTCAAGTCGGAGCGGGGGGATTTGAACCCCCGACCCCCTGAACCCCATTCAGGTGCGCTACCGGGCTGCGCTACGCTCCGTTAAACATTTTGACTACTCCACTGTCTACAGTGTAGACTGTCCGTTAATCATACAATCAAGGTAGTAAGACAGACAATTATGTGCAAG
>QKGJ01000020.1 GCA_003251275.1 Ignavibacteria bacterium | reverse complement strand
GGAGGCCAGCTTGTAGACGCAATGTTTCCGCGTGGTGAATGCGCAATTATCGGACCGTCGGTATCGGGTCCGACTTGATAAGCAAACATTGCAGTCCCGAGCGGGTAGCGCACGGCGTTGCTGTCGTTTCTTGACCGGAAGAAATACGAAACGTTCACGCCGTTTCCGAGATAAGGAACCTGAGCACGGTAGGTGTTCGTCAGTCCTTGTTGCGTGAGGATAGCGCTTCCAGTAATGGTGCCGTTCGGGCCATACCAGACACGAGTCGAGTCTGCAATGAGCGGGATGCGGGATTGAATCCTCACCGTGATGAATCGTCCGGCTGTATCCGCCGTGTTTCCCGGAGGCGTATGTTCCATCCAAACGTAGTGTGCTGCCTTGGCTGCGTTTGCAATTCCCCATCCGTATTGACGGTCCGGAATATTTGCGCGGCTGGCGGTCTCACGCAATGCCTCAACAACTTGCCTCGGTGTGACTCCCGGGTTCGCCTGAAGTATCAAAGCCGCAACACCCGCAGTGAGGGGGCACGAAAACGAGGTACCGCTTACTCCGCCATAGCCGGAGGATCCAACAGCAGCCCACGCACCAGAACCCTTTGCCATTACGTCGGGTTTGATTCTCCCGTCAGAAGTCGGGCCCACGGAGCTAAAGGAAACCCGGTTTCCCGTTGAGCCCACTGCGCCGACCGTGATGACATCAAATCCATCAGCGGGTCCTCCGAGCGTATTTTGTGGGAGCGGGACATCTCCATCATTCCCCGCCGAATTGACAACGACGATTCCCAATTCGGTTGCCCGATTTCCAGCCTGCGTCACGGTAGTGGTAATACCGTCCATGTCTTGCCACGAATAACTCGGCCACGGTGGATCGAACGGTGCACCGGGGCCGCCGTAGCTCAGCGAACTTGTGATAACGTCGACGCCGAGACTGTCCGCCCAAATCACTGCGCGTGCCCAATTATCTTCCTCAAGTGGCCGTTCGGTAGGATCGACCTCAGTGCGCGCCAACGCGAATGATGCGCCGTACGCTGTTCCAACGAGATTTCCATCTGAAAAACCACCCACGCAAGAAAAAGTATTTTGTCCGTGCGAGTGTGATCCAAGCGTTGTACTGTTTGTTTGGAAATCATAACGAGCGACAATCGGACGGGTAACAAGCGCAGGGTGGGAGAGATTGGAGAAGCCCGCATCGAATACGGCAATCAAGACCCCCGCCCCGTTTATCCCCTGGTTGTGAAGAGCAATAGTGTTGAGTTGCTCGTTCTGATTGAGCGAGCTACCATAATTGATGAGGGGAGTAACGCTCGAAGGTGTAGGAGGTGGTGCCTTCTCAGGAATCATTTCCTGGAGCAGCTTGCGCGGCTTAAAACGGACGACCAGCTCGACCTCCTTCACATATGGAAGCTTACGCAGCCGTTCAACTTCGATTGTTGTTGCCGTCGCACTTATTGCGTTGAACCACTTCACCTCATGACGCACCTTCGTTACAATCGCCGCAACTCCTGATACATACGCAGGTTCGACCGGCAGGTCATCCATTGTGATGATATTCATTGCGCCAGGTGGCTTCATGCGCTGCCGCCGTTCGATAGCGCGCTCACTCAGGAATGTCTCGGGCGCCAGCGAGAGTTTTTGTGCCGTATTTTCCCCTTTGTCCTTGAAGTAGACCCACACAGGAAATGTTTCATCTGGGGGGATCTGATTGTATGAACCGGCAAGCATTCTGCCAAGTGGGGCCATTTGCTGACTGGCCGCGGTTGCTGAAAGTAAGAAAAAGATCAGGACAGTGTTCTTCAAAGGATTCTCCGCATGGGGGAACGATGGGTCGTTTTAGTAATTCGGCAGATAAAGAGCCTTGGTTTTCAACTTCAGATGATGAGATTCATGGCCACATAAACTGATAGAATTGTAAGAAAAAGTAACGAAGGTAGGGGGAAGAAGCAATATCAACCAAAAAGAAAAGCCGATCGCGCGACCGGCTTTCGAGTAGCTTGACTCGACCTCGCTATCGGACGAGAACCATCTTTCGAACTTCGGAAAACTGATTTCCACCACTCACGGCTTGCGCTTCGATTCTATAGTAATAGAGTCCGGAACTGACAGGCATTCCATAGCTGTTTGATCCGGACCATGTAACATCATGGGAACCGGCGGCGATGTCCGAATCAACCAGGGTCACAATTTCACGCCCGAGCAAATCGAAGATTTTCAGCGATACCTTTGAAATCTCCGGGAGCGCATACGTTATTGACGTCGTTGGATTGAATGGGTTCGGATAATTCTGCTTAAGGGCGAAGTCTACAGGCAGATTCTCTCCAGTAATGGTGGACGCCGGGGATCCAACCTGAACGACGTTGAAGCTCAATGGCGCATTCATCGGGTATTTCACGCGGGTCCCATTTACATCTGTGGCCTCCAGGTAATACCAGACTGTGTCCGCATGACCGAGAGGTGGGAGATATGCGACGAATTCGTTGGGATTTTGAGTCGGGACAAGTTGTGTCATGTTCTCAAACCTCCGTGGGCCCCATATCACGTTCAGTTGATTCAAGTCCAATCCCGTCTGGGACGTTATAGCTGCTCTGATTTCAATTGGCAATAAGGGATCCTGTTCTCCTGTCAGAGGTGTATGAGTGATAGTTGGAAGATAGTTCTCGGGGACAAGAAAATGCTTTTCCGTTCCCAGCCAGTGTACGAGAGTTTGCAGATGGATGCCGTGATACATATCCCGGTCTGCCTGGAGAATTGCATTTGCCGCATCGACAGCGGTTGCGTTGCCGCCGAGGTAAAACAGACTCTTGATCACCAGTCGGTCTGTAATATCACGGCCGAGGTCGCCCCAAATCCCCATCAAGGCTGCGTTCCAGATCTGACCTGCGCTGTGCATCGGGAGTCCGGCGAAAGGGTATGTTCGAGAATCATTATCCACACGCCCCATCCAGAACGGGTTATGGCCGTCCCAATTGAAAATCCAATCGAGCTGCATGTCGCCCGGCTGCCATTGCTGAAGGGAACGTGAATAGGAGGCTGCCCAATAATCGCCGTAGCCTTCACCCAACGATCCGCTTTCACCGCCACCCCACGTCGGGACAAGATTGTAGTTGATGGCGTGACCGTATTCATGCCAGATGACGTCTGCATCTTCTGCATCGTCTACACCGCCTTCCCCCATCCCGATCCAATTGCCGGTAGGACTGTAATGTGAATTGTCCTGTCCCTGGAATCCATGCGGATCAATACGGAGCTGCGCGAGGGTCTCATTGGCAAAACCAAGTTCAAGAAGACGGCGATATGATTTGGTGGCGTGATAATAGACATTCACTGCTTCGAACTCTTGCTGGCTCCGTGTATATCGGAACGAGTCAGGCATGACAGCTGTGAAGAACGTCGGGTCGGCAGGAGATTCAATGTCCGTTACATTCACGTATGGACCCCTTAATTTGAACAGACCATCTTCCAATGTTAAGGAGTCCAGAGTGACCAGGCTCCTGTAGTAGGTCAGCGAATCGGTGTCGGCATCAGTGTTGTCAGTAAATCCGGCTGAGTTATAAAACTTGCGTGCCGCACTTAACGGGTCGGTAAGATAGACGTATCCTGAACCCTGCACTCGCTCGGAAAAGGAAACGAAAAGATCTTCACGATTGAGAACTTCGCCGGTCATCGCATCGACAAAGACTTCCCAATCGCCCAACGGGTTCTCCCTGGTCATAGTCACTCGATATGCCAATCGGTTTCTGCCATCCTCCGCCGGATAAATCATCAGTTCCGCAGCGTCTCGTGTTCCTATTTCTCTATTGTCAGTGTTTAATGACGCACTTGCAATTTGAGCAGCGCTCGATGCTGAGAGGGAAGGCTCGGTTGATTCCAAAGCAACATCGGAATGTACATTATTGATTACCATCCCGATCGTATTGGTTTCATCGAGACTGATCACAACATCCGCGCGAAATACTGGAATGCCACGATAAGTTTGTTGATATCGGAGATGCGAACCTCCTGGGACGGATTCGAGGCGTTCCAAGGAAAAATCCAATGAAGGGTCCGCTATCTTGGAAAAAGACCGGAGCGTAAAGAGGTAGGCGTCTGCTGTCTGTTCAGCCGATGACCCGCTGATCTTGTAGCCAATGTTATACTGAGCGCGTGGAATTCCATTCTCGAAACGGCCCTGGTAATCTGCAAACTTAGTGGTTTTTTGCTCTGCATGTTTGCTTGTGACACCAGCCTGCAATGATATTGCAAGGTGGCATATTCCAATGCTCACTGTTAGCAAGATCCTCATCTTATTTCTTCCCCTCTAACACCTTCTCGCCAGTATGTTTGCCGGAATTGGATTGAGGTACGCTTTGAGATAATGTGTGATATTGCCTGAAGTGCTTGGTAAATATAGATCTGCAACGATATTCCATGGGTGGGATGTATCACAATTTGAAGAATTGACAAGGTTCTTCTTCGGAACCTTTGTGGAAAGTGAGCATTATCGGCCAGCGATGTTGAATTCCAGCCACTGATGTGCAGAGATGAGGCATAGTGAGTCGAAGAAGAGTGTCCACGCGGTGCAAACGACCTATATTGTATTCAACAAGCGTTTTTAGTAGTTTCCTCAGCATGGAAACAACAAAGAGTACCGAAGGCCTTTCGATCAACACTACTTTCGTTCGAACCATTCTCACCAATTTCATCAAAGACGGAATTCGCAATCCCGGGTTTACCAAAGGAATTGTTGGACTATCCGGCGGCATCGATTCTGCTGTCGCTGCTGCCCTTGCAAAGGACGCGCTGGGAAAGGAAAACGTCATTGCCGTGTTCATGCCCTTCAGGTCGAGCAACCCGCAAAGTGAAATTGATGCGAATCTGGTGGCATCTCATCTCGGGATCTCGCTCGAGAAGGTGGATATTACTCCCATGGTGGAACGTTGTATCGACATACAGAAGGTCGACAAGGTACGAGCAGGGAATGTTATGGCTCGCATGAGGATGATTGTACTCTTTGATATATCACAACGTGACCGGGGGCTTGTGATCGGCACGAGTAACAAGACTGAGGTGTTTCTGGGGTACGGTACCCTGTACGGTGATATGGCCTGTGCTTTGAATCCTCTTGGCGATCTTTACAAATCACAGGTTTGGCAACTTGCCATAGCAATGAACCTCCCGAACCAAATCATTCGGAAAAAGCCCTCAGCGGATTTGTGGGAAGGACAAACAGATGAAGACGAATTGGGGTTTACCTATGGAGAGGTTGATCGACTCCTCTATTATATGATCGATCAGAGAAGAAGCATTGCCGAGTTGGAGTCGATGAACTTTCCTCGGGCGTTCATTGAAAAAGTACGAGTGATGGTGAAAAACACACAATATAAACGTCGGTTGCCAATTGTTGCGAAGGTCTCGCACCGGACGGTCAACCTTGACTTCCAGTATGCCCGCGATTGGGGGATATGAGCGAGACCGTTCGGCCGGGCGTCCTTTATGTTGTAAGCACACCCATCGGAAACCTGGAGGATATTTCACAACGCGCAATTCGGATTCTGAAAGATGTGGACATTATTGCTGCCGAGGATACACGAACGACGGGTAGGCTCCTAAAGCACCTCGGCATAACCAAGAAACTTCTTAGCTATCATAGCTACAACGAAGCTCGGCGGGCTCCGCAACTCCTTGCATTACTCACCGATGGGAAATCGGTTGGCCTTGTTACGGATGCTGGTACACCGGGGATTTCCGACCCGGCATTTGAGATTCTCCGTCTCGTTGTTGAAAACGGAATTATTGTTGTTCCAATTCCAGGGCCAAGTGCGGTTCTGTCGGCGTTGGTCGTAAGCGGCCTTCCGTTTCATCGGTTTGTGTTTGAGGGATTCTTGCCGGTGAAGAAAGGACGGGCGACCCGTCTGGATCGATTGAAGAATGAGGAGAGGACCGTCGTTCTTTATGAATCACCTCACAGAATCTTGAAAACAGTGAACGACATTCGAACCGTCCTTGGTGAAAGACAAATTACGGTGGCGCGGGAATTGACGAAAAAATTCGAAGAGGTCGTTCGAGGAACAGTCAGCGAAGTGTTAACGCGCCTTGAAAGCAAGGGTCCGAAAGGGGAATATGTTATTGTGATTGCCGGCGTCGATTACGAAAGTGGTGCAGCGAAACATTCAAACAACTGAGCAGTTTCCATATGGAGGGCAATTGAAAAAAAAGGGTTCGGTGAAATTGCGTTTGCGTGACACGAAACACCCGCTGTTGTTTGAGGTTAATACGCGTGTTCTCCTTCGCGAGCTTTCCCAAAAGGCAGGGAAGACAATAACGCTAGGTACAATTCCGAACAAGGTGATCGACTCGTGGCAGGAGTTGGGTTTTGATACGATCTGGTTGATGGGTGTGTGGACAACAGGTGATATTGGGTTGGGCATTGCCAAGGCACACAGTGGCTTGCAAGAAGAATTTCGTCGGGTGCTTCCCGACCTGCAGGAAGATGATATTATTGGATCGCCGTATGCAGTGAAGGCCTACTCTGTGTCGAAAGAACTTGGAGGGAACAAGAGCCTTTCAGTTCTTCGAAGGAAGCTCAGGGAACGAGGGATATCTCTGATTCTGGATTTCGTCTGCAACCATACCGCGCGGGATCATTCATGGATATTCTCCCACCCTGAATACTATATCCAGGGTACTGTTGATGATCACCAGCGGAAGGATATGTTCTTTGCTGCAGAAACAAAACAGGGTGAGAAAATCATTGCCTACGGGAAGGATCCATACTTCCCTGGCTGGACTGATACTGCACAGCTGAACTACCGGATGGCAGCAACGAGGCAAGCTGCGACGAACCTCATCAAGAAAATTGCCTCAATGTGCGACGGGATTCGATGTGATATGGCAATGCTTCTCCTGAACGAGGTGATTGAAAAGACCTGGAGAGGGATCGGTGTTTCCGGTGCAACCGACAAGTTGGAAGACGAGTTTTGGACCGCGTGTGTCACCGAAATCAAGAAGGAATATCCAGAGTTTCTCTTTATCGCGGAAGCGTACTGGGACCTCGAATGGAAATTGCAGCAGCTCGGTTTTGATTTTACTTATGACAAGAAACTCTGTGATCGCCTGCTCAAAGAAGGTGCGGGCTCCGTGTACGAGCACCTCACTGCTGAGCCCCTCTTCCAGAAAAAATCTCTCCGGTTTCTGGAAAACCATGATGAGGTCCGGGCAGCTCATGCTCTTTCATCGGACGCCTGGAATGCCGCAGCGACCGTAATTACTGCAACGACGCCAGGAATGTTCATGGTGCATGATGGCCAGATGGAGGGACGAAAGGTGAAACTGCCGGTTCAATTGGGTAGACGGCCCTCAGAGCCACCGTCAGAAAATATGTCGGCCTTTTTTAAGGGACTTCTTTCGAACCTCAATTCCGCCGTTTTTAGAAAGGGAGAATGGAGGCTGCTTTCTGTCAGGCCCGGATGGAACGAGAATCACTCCTGGAGAAATGTGATTCCATTTTGGTGGCATGAACCTTCGGATGGATCCAGACTTGTCATCGTGAATTATGCCCCTCATGGCAGTCAATGTTACATTGACCTACCATTGGAGAATATTTCAGGTCACACGATTGAATTTCGTGACCTGATTGGAGGCTCCTTGTACAACCGAGAGAAATCAGGACTGGCTGCCAAAGGGATGTACTTTGATATCCCTGAGTATGGGTTCCATATTTTTGAGGTGAAAGAAGTAGGGGCTCCCTCAAATAGTTAAAACGACAGCAGTTTCCCCTCTTGACAATTCGAACTTTCTGCATTATATTGTTGGCACTCAACATCCAAGAGTGCTAATAGATGTTCACCTATCTCTGGAATATGTCAATAAGGTTATACCAATAAACAACTTAATCCAATCGCTTTTAATAACGGAGGTTCATATGAAAGTGAAGCCATTAGCCGACCGGGTCGTCGTAAAGCCGTCTCCGGCGGAAGAGAAAACCAAGGGTGGGATCATCCTGCCGGATACTGCGAAAGAAAAGCCTGTAATCGGCGAGATTGTTGCAGTGGGCCCCGGGAAGATTGCTGACGATGGAAAGAAAATTAACATGGAAGTGAAGATTGGGGATAAAGTCCTCTACGGCAAGTATTCAGGCACCGAAGTGACTATTGATGGCGAAGAATTGCTGATCATGAGAGAAGCCGATATTTTCGCAATTGTCTAACCACGAAACTGATTATTGATAAAATACATAAGGAGACAAGAATATGGGAGCAAAGCTCATCAATTATGATGCAGACGCAAGAAATGCCCTGAAGAAGGGCGTCGATCAGCTTGCAGACGCAGTGAAAGTGACGCTCGGTCCGAAAGGTCGGAATGTCGTCATTGATAAGAAATTCGGAGCGCCAACAATCACAAAAGACGGCGTTACCGTTGCAAAGGAAATTGAGCTTGAAAATCCGCTCGAAAACATGGGTGCACAAATGGTACGCGAAGTTGCCTCAAAAACCTCCGATGTGGCTGGTGATGGGACAACCACTGCAACCGTTCTTGCACAAGCGATTGTCCGCGAAGGGCTGAAGAACGTTGCTGCAGGTGCCAACCCGATGGACCTGAAGCGAGGAATTGACCTCGGCGTCACGAGTGTCATTGACGGTCTGAAAGAACTAAGCAGAAGTGTTGATAAGACCAGCAAGAAGGAGATCGCACAGGTTGGGTCCATTTCGGCCAACAATGATCCCCTTATCGGCGATTTGATTGCCGACGCAATGATGAAAGTCGGCACGGATGGCGTTATCACCGTGGAGGAAGCAAAAGGAACGGACACCAACATCGAGGTCGTCGAAGGTATGCAGTTCGACCGCGGCTATCTCTCACCCTACTTCGTCACGGATGCTGAGACGATGGAAGCAGTTCTTGAGAATCCGATGATCCTGATTCACGACAAGAAGATTTCGTCGATGAAGGATCTTCTTCCCGTTCTTGAAAAGGTCGCTCAAACAGGCAGTCCGATTCTTGTTATCGCCGAAGACCTTGAAGGGGAAGCTCTGGCGACACTCGTCGTCAACAAGCTTCGCGGAACCCTCCGTGTTGCAGCGGTCAAGGCGCCCGGTTTTGGCGATCGCCGCAAGGCAATGCTGGAAGATATCGCTATCTTGACCGGTGGTACAGTGATTTCCGAGGAACAGGGATACAAGCTGGAGAATGCAACCATCAGCTACCTTGGAAAAGCCAAAAAGGTAGTTATCGACAAGGATAACACGACTATCGTCGAGGGTAATGGCAAGAAGGATGATATCAAGAAGCGGATCAATGAGATCAAGGCACAAATCGAAAAGACAACTTCGGACTACGACAAGGAGAAGTTGCAGGAGCGTTTGGCGAAGCTGTCTGGTGGCGTTGCTGTCCTGAAAATCGGAGCCGCGACTGAAGTCGAAATGAAAGAAAAGAAAGCTCGTGTCGAAGATGCACTTCATGCAACCCGCGCTGCTGTGGAAGAGGGAATTGTGCCGGGAGGGGGAGTGGCTTACCTGCGTGCAGGTTTGAAGCTTTCTAACCTCAAGACTATCAATGAGGATCAAACGACAGGTGTTGAGATTGTTCGTCGCGCTCTTGAAGAACCGATTCGCCAGATAATCGCGAATGCTGGTTTGGAACCCTCAGTGGTGGTGAATAAGGTGAAGGAAGGGAAAGACGATTTCGGTTTTAACGCCTTCAATGAACAATATGAGAACCTCGTGAAATCAGGGGTTATTGACCCGACGAAGGTTGCACGAACAGCTCTGGAGAATGCAGCATCCGTTGCCAGCCTTCTCCTGACGACTGAAGCCACGATTGTTGAGAAGCCGGAAGAGAAAAAACCAGCTCCCGCAATGCCCCCAGGTGGGATGGGGGATATGTACTAAGAGATCACTCGAAAAGTACATCGTGATAAAGAGCCTCCGGCACTTAGCGCCGGGGGCTTTTTTTTTCCTTGATGGTAGAGAATACCGTGTTCACGGTATGTTCAGGGTCGATTCTGGATGCTATATTGCGAAGGAATCGCCAGTGCGCATCAAAGAATGGTCGAGGGATGGATCGGTATTTTAGTCAGTCGAGGTCTATCGGCCGGGATAGTGCAGTTGACCTCATCTATGCCCTGTGATAAAGGTTCCTGGTCGATGGCCTCTATGAACCGTATCAAACACATCAGGTCAATTTTTCAATGAGTGCAGCAGACAAACGTCAGCTCTTATTTTTTGCGCTGGTAGTAACATCCGTTATATCGCTTGCCATGCAGTTGAGTTTGGCAAGTCCATTGTAGGCTAACTGGTAATGTTCCGGAAGGCTGGCGGGAGGGTGTCGTCCTCTTGTGTGTGAGCGACCGTCGGCCTAACGGAACAATTTCACATCGATTGCCGTCGCAGGGAACTGAGGAAAACGCCAATCGCGTCTTGCACTTTCCGGTACGCCTTTGCTCCCGCTGGATAGTGCTGTGTGAGAATAGAAAAGGCCAGCGGCTCCCCGTCTGCCGTGTGAACAAATCCCGAGAGCGCGGACGCACCACTGAGTGTCCCAGTCTTTGCCCGTAGATTACCCTCCGCCTTCGTCCCCTTCATCCGATTGTCCAGCGTCCCGTCAATTCCGGCAATGGGGAGTGATCGATAGAATTCATCGAAGCAATCTGCGTTCGCGTTGATTGCCCGGAGCAAGGAAACAATCGTGTTTGCCGATGTAAGATTGTACCGGGACAGGCCCGATCCATCGGCGACGATAATCTTGTTTGTGTCAACCCCAATGCTTTGAAGGAATGTTCGCACTATCGCGGCACCTCTTGCAGCACTTCCAGGTTTCCCTAATTTTTCCGCAGCGATCGTTTTGAGAATGTTCTCTGCAGACAAATTATCACTAACCTTATTCATGAAGGTAATCACCGTGTCTATGCCGCGCGAAAGAACTGCCAACGGGATTGTGTTTTCCTGCACGGTGTCGATCATTATTGTATCGATGAGAAGGTTCCGTTGCCGAAGTCGCTCTGCAACAAGAGTCATAAAAAAAAGCTCGGGTTGGTAAACGCTCACCTCGGCGGTAACGAGCGTGTCACCATGCCCAATTTGTCCCTGCGCAACGACTCTATTCGTTCGCTTCATCCATTGCCGATCAATCTTTACGCGCTCGGTCACGCTGTCCACTATCGCAACATCCGCGAACAGAGCCATGTAATTTGTTTCAGGTTCAGTTGACAGCTTCAACACTCCATTGTTGTTTTCGAGAAGGACTTCTATGCTGTTGGCATTCACGGTCAGGGGTGAAATTCCCATGCTATAGGTGCTGGACTCATCGTCCCATGACCAGCCTGAACCCAGGAAAATGTCATCAAACAACGATACGTCCCCCACGAGTCTCCAGAACGGTCTTTTGGGAACGACCGACGCAATCTGGAGACACAAGGAATCCAGATCCAGAACAGACATAATGGGATCGCCGGAACCACGGATAAATATTGTCGGAGTGAGTGAAGTGTCGTATGAGACTTCCGTCGTGAAGGAATAAGTCGGCCCCAATGTCACGAGTGCAGTTGCCGCCGTAAAGAGTTTTTGATTCGATGCCGGATTGAACAGATGATCCGGATTTAGCTCGTAAAGTGTCTCCCCGGTCCTCAATGAAAGAACCTTGATGCCAATATTCGATGGAGGAAAGAGAGAATCAGGAAGAAGCGCATCGATACTCTCCTTAATTGTCGGATAAGGAGACGAACTCAGCGCTGTGCCCACTGTGGATGTGTGGGTCACTGTCACCCGCGAAGAGCTTGTGCAGCTCATGAGTGTGAATCCCAAAACAATGACAAGAGAAGAATGCGAAGGGAAGATACGTTTCAATAAAGTCATGGACATGATCCTGTTTGGGGAACGAAAGAAGTGCAGGAAAGTTGAGATTCTTTGTTCTCAATCGCAAGTGGCATGAACAGCGACTGGTTGATTGCCTGTGCATTTCTCCCTATATTAGCGCACACTTTTTATCAACTTCGAGAATAGCTGAATTCGCATGCTGCAGGTTTTCAAAAAACTCTTTGGGGGGAAGCATGAACGCGATGTGACCGCGATCCGCCCAATCGTTGACCAAATCAACCAGCACTTTGAATCCTACCAACAGCTCTCTGATGAAGAGCTAAAAGCAAAGACCGCTGAATTTCGCACGCGCCTCAACGATGCAACTGCAGAAGTCGACAAAGAAATAGCAGCTCTGGACGATCAGCTGAAAGAGATTATCGAAGGTCCCGAGCACGAAGAACTTCTCAACAAGAAATCTGATCTTGAAGATGAGAAAGACGACATGATCGCTGAAGTTCTTGATGAACTTCTTCCGGAAGCGTTCGCTGTTGTGAAGGATGCGTGCCGGCGGCTTCACGGAACCACTTTTGACCTGATGGGAAATAAAGTCATTTGGGAGATGATTCCTTTTGACGTCCAGCTCATTGGCGGCGTTGTCCTGCACCAGGGCAAGATCGCGGAAATGGCGACCGGGGAAGGAAAAACCCTGGTTGCGACGATGCCGATTTACCTCAATGCCCTCCCGGGCCGGGGAGTGCACCTGGTGACGGTCAACGACTATTTGGCAAAACGTGACAGCGTCTGGATGGGATTGGTGTACGAATTCCTCGGCCTGACGGTCGGGTGCATACAAAACAGCATGGATTCGTTCCAGCGCCGTAAGGAGTACGCATGCGACATTACCTACGGCACGAACAATGAATTTGGCTTCGACTACCTCCGCGACAACATGGTGGTGGACAAGCAGGAATTGGTTCAGCGCCCCCACACGTACGCTATCGTTGATGAAGTGGATTCGGTGCTGATCGATGAAGCGCGGACACCATTGATTATCAGTGGACCGGTGAAGAGCGATGACCACAAGTTCAATGAAATGAAGCCCCGCGTTGACGCGCTGGTGAGTGCACAGAGGACCTTTGTCTCCAAAATCGTGGGTGAGGCAGAGAAAGCCCTGGCGGACGGGAAGACGGAGGAGGCGGGAATTCAATTGTTGCGTGCTTCCCGTGGTCTTCCGAAACACCCCCGTCTCTTGAAGCTCTTTTCTGATGGAGCAAACAAGAAATTGATGCAGCAGACAGAAGTGGAGTACCTCCGCGACCAGTCTCGTCGTATGCACGAAATCGATGATGAGCTCTACTACGCCATCGATGAGAAGCAACACCAGATTAACCTTACGGAAAAAGGACGGGAGGTCCTCACAAAAGCAACCGAAGACAAGGACTTCTTTGTTATTCCCGATCTTGGGACGGAATTCAGCGTTCTTGATAATGACGAAACGCTTACCAAAGAAGGGATTCAAAAGAAGAAAGATGAGCTGACGCTTCTGTACTCAGAACGAAGTGACCGCATCCACACGGTGACGCAACTCCTTCGTGCCTATTCCTTGTATGCGAAGGACGATGAGTACGTTGTCGCAGATGGACGTGTGCAAATCGTTGACGAGTTTACGGGACGTGTTCTTCCTGGCCGACGCTATTCTGATGGTCTGCATCAGGCGATCGAAGCGAAAGAAGGAGTGAAGGTTGAACGGGACATGCAGACGCTTGCAACCATCACACTTCAAAATTACTTCCGCCTGTACAAGAAACTTGCCGGCATGACCGGTACCGCCGAAACGGAATCTGCGGAGTTCTTCGACATCTACAAGCTGGATGTTGTGGTTATTCCCACCAATAAGCCGAACGTTCGCGATGATGTGCATGATCTCATTTATAAGACGAAGCGGGAGAAGTACAACGCGGTCATTGAACAAATTAAAGACATGCGCGGAAAGAACCGTCCGGTCCTGGTCGGAACGACGAGCGTCGAGGTTTCCGAAACCATCAGCCGGATGCTCAAGCGCCAGAACGTGCCGCACAACGTACTCAACGCAAAGCAGCATCAAAGGGAAGCGGAAATTGTTTCGAATGCCGGTTTGCCCGGTGCCGTGACTATTGCGACAAACATGGCGGGCCGGGGGACCGATATCAAACTCGGGCCTGGCGTGCGGGACGCCGGAGGATTGCACATCATCGGCACGGAGCGGCATGAAGCGCGACGGATCGATCGGCAGCTCCGCGGACGTTCGGGTCGTCAGGGCGATCCTGGATCGACCCAGTTTTATCTTTCGCTCGAAGACGATCTTATGAGGCTCTTTGGCAGCGAGCGAATTGCGGGGATCATGGAGCGGCTCGGCCTGAAAGAGGGAGAGGTAATTCAGCACCCCCTCATCACTCGCTCTGTCGAACGGGCCCAAAAGAAAGTCGAAGAAAACAACTTCGGCATTCGAAAACGTCTGCTGGAATATGATAACGTCATGAATCAGCAGCGTGAAGTGATCTACTCACGCCGCCGACGTGCTCTCCTGAGCGATCGTATCAAAGACGATATCATGGAACTCATGGAGGAATTCGCTGCGAGCATCGTCGCCAAATACTATGATGATGGTGACCTCGATGGTCTGATCAACGACGTTCGCACCCAGTTGCTTGTCGATCTCAAGCTTTCTCCTGAAGACTTCCAGAAACTCGGTCCCGATGGAGTATCGACGGAAGTGATCAAGGCGGCACGGGAATTCTACAAGAGAAAGGAAGAGTCGCTTGGCAACGAGATGATGGGTCAAATTGAAAAAATGGTCTCGCTGCAAATGATCGATGAAAAATGGCGGGATCATCTCCGTGAAATGGATGACCTGAAAGAGGGTATTCACTTACGAGCGTATGGGCAAAAGGATCCCCTGGTAGAGTACAAGACTGAAGGGTTCAGGATGTTTGCTGAACTTGTCGATCAGATAAGCAGTGAAGTGGTTTCTTCGGTGTTCAAATTGTTTCCTGCTGCTGCGCAAGCGCCTGTTCGTGGCCCGCAGCGACCACCACGTGCCGATCAACTCCGCACTACCCACGACTCGGCAATGGGAATGGGCTTCCAGGCGAATCGGGAACCAATTGCAGGCCAGGCAGATCCGGCACGTGCAGGAAAGCCGCAACCTGTCCACGTTGGTGAAAAGGTGGGGAGGAATGACCCCTGTCCCTGTGGCAGCGGAAAAAAATACAAACAGTGTCATGGCCGTTAACGAAACCAATCGTGTCTCACTCTCCGGACTCTGACGCATGAAAAAGGTTGAAGCAATTATCAGACCATTCCGTATGGACGACGTGCGCGAAGCCCTTGCAGAGGTTGGCGTCAAGGGGATGACCCTGACCGAGGTAAAAGGATACGGAAGACAAAAGGGACATACGGAAATGTATCGCGGCTCTGAGTATCAGATTGATTTTCTTCCAAAAATCAAACTCGAAGTAGTCGTCGCGGATTCTCTTGCCGACAAGGTAGTGGACACGATTTTGAAAGCGGCCAAGACGGGACAGGTCGGCGATGGGAAAATCTTTATCTACGATATTGAGGATGTCATCAGAGTGCGCACGGGCGAGTCGGGAGAAGATGCGCTCTAAATGCCAATGACAGATGAAAACACAGACCCCGTTCAGCACAACGGGGTTTTTCATATGAAGGTCACGCCTCCTGATTTCCGGTGTGGTTACGTGACGATCATCGGCGAACCGAACGTGGGGAAGTCCACCCTCATGAATCGGTTCCTGCAGCAAAAAATCTCCATTGTGACGCACAAGCCGCAGACAACGAGACATAAAGTTCTCGGCATTCTCTCTTCTTCCTCTTCACAAATCATTTTTCTCGACACTCCCGGGATAATCGCTCCGCGATATGCCCTGCACGATGCAATGATGGAACATGCTGCGGCGGCGATCAAGGATGCGGATGTTCTTCTCTTCATGGTGGATGCCACGAAGAGGATTCCGGAAGCCGGAAAGGATACCGAGCCAATCGGCGGAGAGGCGTTTGAAAAAGTCAAGTCTGCCGGAAGAAGAACGTTCCTCGTCGTGAACAAGATTGATTTGATTGAGGAGTCGCGACGTGCGCCGATTCTTGATTACTATCAACGTCAATTCATGTTTCTGAAGGCCTTTGCGATTGCTGCACTTCGCGGCACGGGGACGGATGAGGTTCTTGCTGCAATCATTGCTGCGCTTCCACTCCATCCTCCTTTCTATCCACTTGATATCGTCAGTGAACACCCGGAGCGCTTCTTTGTGGCGGAAATTATCAGGGAAAAAATCTTTCTCCAGTATCAGGAAGAGATTCCTTATTCGACTACCGTCGAGATCCAGGATTTCCGTGAACGTGAAAACGGCAAATGGCTTGTGGATGCGAACATTTATGTCGAGCGTGATTCTCAGAAAGGAATTCTGATCGGCAAAGGTGGGAAGGCACTGAAGGAAATTGGCAAGAGAGCGCGCAAGGATATTGAGACCTTCCTTCAACACCCTGTCTATCTTCAGCTCTTTGTGAAAGTGCGGAAGTCCTGGCGCGACGATCCGAAATGGGTGGAACGACTTGGATACAAGGCGAAAGAGTGACTGTCAGGACGGAAAAAATTCTGGTGCTGATCGGATTTGCCACCGTCTGTTTTGTCTGGGGTTCCACATGGCTGGCAATCAAGATCGGGCTGGGAAGCGTGCCGCCTTTTTTGGCGGTAGGAGTTCGGTTCATGCTGGCGTCGGGCATCCTTTACGCGATTATTCGGTTCAGGAAACTGAGTATTGAGAAAGGCCCGCGGGCGTACAAGCTCTATGCGGCGCTCATCTTGTTGTCTTACAGTATTCCTTTTGGCCTCGTGTATTGGGGACAGCAATTTATTCCGAGCAGCCTGAGCAGTATTCTCTTCGCTGCATTTCCCCTCTGGGTGGTATTGTTTTCGCATTTCATCCTTCCAAATGAACAAATCTCCATTCTCAAGCTGATTGGCATCCTCGTCGGTATCGCCGGCGTGTATGTTATTTTCTCCGGGGAGTTAGAATGGAAGGGAATGGAGAGCCTTCCGGGAATGCTCGCCATTATTGTCAGCACTATCATGCAGGGAATTACGCTTGTTCTCGTCAAGAGATATGGGCAGACACAGCACCCGGTGTCGATGAATTTTGTTGGAATGATTGCCGGTGGCGTCATTCTCCTTGGGGCATCGTTCCTCGTTGAACCGGTTGAGACAGCACACTGGGACGCGGCGGCGATTGGATCGATTGCTTACCTAACAGTGGTCGGATCGGTGGTGGTCTTTGTCACGTATTACTGGCTTTTGAAAAGGATGGAGGCGTTTGTCCTTTCGTTCACGAGTTTCATAACGCCTATCGTTGCCGTCATTCTTGGTTCGCTCATTCTGGATGAGTCGCTGTCCCCGAACACATTTCTCGGCGGCGCTCTTGTCCTGATCGGCATCTTCGTTGCAAACGGAAAAACCTTCTACAAGAAATACGCCCGGGTGTACAATGGCTAGGTTGATCATGGTCATCCCGCTGACGCTTACCTGCTGGTTACTTGGATCAGCTCAGGAGGTAGAGCGGGGAGAAAAGGGAAGTGGGATCTTGCTTGCGAATCCCACGTACGAAGGCCCGCAGCCATTCGATGTTCTTCACTATAAGCTCGATCTTACCCTTCCACTTGTTGACAATCAACTGTATGGAAGTTCAGAAATAACGATGCGCTTGAAACAGGCAACCGATTCTGTCTGGCTCAATGCGGTCGGTCTGCAACTGGACTCAGTGAAAATCGGAAACACTCCCGTTGCAGTTCAAGTCGATTCCGCTGCAGAACGAATAACGGTATTACTTCCAGCGCCAGGCAATGCCGGTGATACGCTCGTCCTGAGAATAGCCTACAGCAGAATCCAGAATTACCCGCGCTACGGAAGACACGGTTACTATTTTTTTCTTGACACACTCGGGATTCCGGCGAATCTCGGATACACTTTTTCGGAACCCTCCGATGCCCGCAACTGGATGCCGTGTTACGACGAGCCATGGGAAAAGGCCACCGCAGAAATGCATCTTACAGTTCCCGACGGGTTTCTCGCTGCCTCCAACGGTGTTCTCACAGGCACAACGTTGAATGGCGACGGAACAACCACCTGGCACTGGCTCGAACAAGATAAGATTACGACCTACCTGATGTGCATTACCGCCTCACGTTTTACTGTCTCAAGCCTTCCGTACATCACATCATCAAACGATACCATTCCGATCCAATACTACGTCTGGCCAGAAGATTCTGCGGAGTGTGCCGCGTATCTCCCAACCGCGCGTGATATGGTGGCGGAATACAGTCGGTTGTTTGGTGAGTATCCGTTTCGGAAATATGGAATGACGGCAGTGGTGCCCTTCGGTCCGTTGGGCATGGAACATCAGTCGATCACAACTTTGAATCGCTTTTTCAAAACAAGTCGATGGGTGGTCTCGCACGAGTTGGCGCACCAATGGTGGGGAGATCTCGTTACGTGCGGCACATGGCCCGATGTTTGGCTGAACGAGGGATTTGCGACATACAGCGAAGCGTTGTGGATGGAACACGTCGGTGGGTTTCCCGCGCTTCGGAGTTATATGAAGGACACACTCACACAATTCCAGTTTGCCTCATGGCAAGGGGCCGTATACGATCCGGTTGGACAGGGTTTTAACCTGTTTGACCGCGTGGTGTACAGCAAAGGCGCCTGGGTTCTTCATATGCTTCGCGGTATCCTTGGCGACAGTCTTTTCTTCCAGTCGCTCGGAGTTTATCGCGCGGGCTTTGCCGAAAAGAGCGTAATCACTTCGGAGTTTCAGGAGGTTGTTGATTCTGTTGCCGGAATGAACACGGATTGGTTCTTCAATCAATGGATTTTCAGTCCTGGCTGGCCACGCATTGCAACAGGGTGGACATGGTCCGCGGATACACTCGAATACACTGTCAATCAGCTTCCTCTTGGTGGCTGGCCTGTTTACCGATTGCCTGTAACAATCCGAGCCTACACTCCAGGTACATTTACCGATTTCCGAGTCGTCGATAGTATGGATGTGCAAACTTTTCGACTTCCATTGACGCAAATGCCGGATAGTGTTATCCTTGACCCCGACTACTGGGTACTGAAGCAGTTTGTCCCACCGCCTCTTAGCGTGGGAGAATGGGGAAGGACACCATTGAGGTTTTCACTCGACCAGAACTATCCGAATCCGTTTAACCCAATGACGAATATCGAGTTTCGAATTGCCAAATTCGGATTCGTAACGCTCAAAGTGTATGACCTTCTCGGCCAGGAAGTCGCCACGCTCGCAAATGAAAAGATGAACCCCGGAAGCTACAATGTTACGTGGAATGCAACCGAGTCAGCAAGCGGCGTATACCTGTACCGGCTCACAGCCGGCAACTTTACTGAGACGAAACGGATGCTTCTGCTAAAGTAATCCTTTCATACCGAGGATGCCTTCTTCACAGAGGAGGCGTCCTCCCCGTTGCTTTTCTCTCACGAAATTCCTACGATGCGGCAGTAAACGTCTGCTACAACTCCTCTTATCGCTTTAGACTGTAGCCCTTCACATCAGATGAGGGCTTGATGGTCGCTCCTCCTTACATGAAAACCCTCTCC
>QKGJ01000219.1 GCA_003251275.1 Ignavibacteria bacterium | reverse complement strand
AAGTGCTCGATCCAAGAGCGCGATTCGAATACAAGCTTGCCATCGATTCGACATGGATACTCGACCCATTGAACCCTCGCACTGCTGCGGGAGGGTATGGCCTAAATTCAGAAATCAGGATGCCGCAATATCAGCATCTAGCGGAAGTGGACTACCAAAAGGGTGTCGAACATGGCACTCTTGACACGGTTCTTTTTCGAAGCAAGATCCTAGGGCGGGACCATCTTGCTTTTGTATACAAACCGGCGAACTACGATTCAACAAAACGGAGACTCCCTTCGCTTTATGTTACGGACGGAGGAGAGTATATCACTTTAGGACACATGTTGAATGTTCTTGATAATCTGATTGCCCACAAAACCGTTGAACCTGTTCTGGGGGTTTTTCTTGATCCGCGGACAGATATAGAACGGTCGGAAACCAGCATGCGTATGCGCGATTATACGATGAGCGATTCTTTTCTGACATTCCTTACGCAAGAGGTTCGGCCGTTTATTCTTAAACGGTATAGGGCACAGGTCGAAGCATCACGAACCGGCATCATGGGAGCCTCACTCGGGGGGCTCATCGCCACGTATGCATCGTTTCGTCACCCCCGGATATTTGGATTGTGCGCGGCCCAATCGCCCTCGTACTGGTGGAATGATGAAGCAATGATTGATTCAATTTCATCAAACAAAAAAAGGCCGATAAAAATATATGTGGACAGCGGAACGATAAAGGACGCGCTTGTTTCTTCCCGAAAGATGGCAGCCGTCCTTAAAGCCAAGGGATACGAATACCACTATGCTGAATACCCGGAGGGACACAACTGGGTCAATTGGCGGGCACGAATCAGTCACATTCTCAGATTCCTTTTCAAACACCAATAGGAGAACTTTCAACCAGTGCTGAGATTTGTTTTGTCTCTCTGTTTGCTGGCTAGTACATTTGCCAACATCGTTGAGGCCCAGGACCTTCTCGATAATATCGCAATCCACGTCATAGGCGAGTCGCGTGAATTTGTGTTCACAAATAAACAGGATGCCTACTTCTATGGGGAAACAGGCGCCCCGCATAGGAATAGCTGGCAAGGCTTCAATGTATTCGGACGGAAGTTTATTGACGATTACGCAATCGTTGTGGATGGAATACCGCTTGAACGGTCATCGGCCTCCGAGGTAGTCGTCTACCCTGACTATCTTGAGCGTCGATACCCGGGGGGCATCATCGAACAGGTACGCATATGCGATAGCGTTGCAATGTTCGCGCTCATTCTTACCTCTGTGAAACCTGTGGAGTTTTCGATCAGGCCACTGATCTCGGACGCACGCACGGTCGAAGAATTAGAGATCGCGGTTTCAGAAGGCACGGGCTCATTTGCACGCCGCAACCACACACGTCGCACTCCTTTGGAAAATTATCCTGTCTGGGTTGCTCTCCATGGCAGCGGCTTTCTTCCTGAACCGGGTGAATCCGGATCCGGGAATTCATATTCCCCTTTGCTTTTTTCCTCCCGGCGATCGAAAACGAGAATAATTTCCTTCGCTGTCGCTGACACCCGAAGCGATGCCGAGACGTTGGCAAAGAGCTATAATCAAAGCCGCGCGGCGCGTTTCTTTCGTAGCCCTCGCTCGAGAATGGAAACACTTCTCCGTGAGACCTCTGTCGCCACCGATAACTCCCGATTTGATCAAGCACTTGCCTGGGCAAAGCTCTCACTCGATGCGTTGGTCATGAATCAGCAGAAGAAAGGAATATTCGCCGGACTCCCTTGGTTTAACAACTACTGGGGGCGCGATACATTCATCTCTCTCCCGGGCGCAGCCCTTGTCACTGGTCGTTTCGACGAGGCAAAAGATATTCTGCGCTCGTTCGCTGACCTCCAACAGCGTGACTCAACCTCATCAGACTACGGCAGAATTCCAAATACCGTGACTACATCTTCCACGTCCCACAATACTGCCGATGGAACGCCACGATTTGTCATCATGACAAGGGAATACGTCATGCGATCTGGCGATTCGGCATTCGTCCGCGAAGCATACCCAGCGGTGATTCGTGCTATCGAGGGAACACTCCGGTATCACACCGACACACTCGGATTTCTGACACACGGGGATTCTGAAACATGGATGGATGCCGTGGGACCGAACGGGGCATGGACGCCGCGTGGAAACAGAGCGAATGATATTCAAGCACTCTGGGCACACCAGCTAGAGGCCGGTATATGGTTTGCCAGCGTGCTGGGTGATGCATCTTCAGCCTCCCGGTGGAATGAAGCATTGCAGCGATTGCGATCGCACTTCCCGAAATACTTCGTGCACCGTGGAAGAATGTATGACCATCTCAATCAGGATGGTACCCCCGATCTGCAGGTTCGCCCCAACCAGATCTTTGCCTTGGGACTTGTTGACGAATCAACCGGGAAGAATGTTCTGGAGGAAGTTGTTTCAAACCTCACGCAACCGTTTGGCGTCAGTTCGCTTGGGCAGTTTGATGATGATTTCCATCCCTATCACCATTTCAACACATATCCTAAAGATGCCGCCTATCATAATGGTGTCGTCTGGACGTGGCTCCAGGGACCCGTGATCTCCGAACTATGCAGAGTGCAGAGAAGCGATCTTGCTTTTCTCTTAACGGAGAATTCGATCCATCAGATTCTTGACCGGGGAGCAGTTGGCACACAATCCGAGTTACTCGATGCTTTTCCGCGGCCCGGCGAAAAGGAGCCAAGAATCTCAGGCACATTCTCTCAAGCGTGGAATCTCGCAGAGTTTGTGCGGAATTTCTACGATGATTATGCGGGACTTCGTGTCGATAGATACACTCACGTATTGAACGTCCATCCTCGGCCCTTTTCCTCACTTGGTCGATTGCGCGCGAAGGTCAACATGAATGGGACCGGTATTCCGGTTGATATCAACCTGACGTCTCTTCCCTACTCCATTGCCGTTGACGGGAAATTACTTCGAAAAGGTGGAACAGTTGATATCATGATCAACACCGACAATGGGGACAGGATACATTCCGTTATTCCTATTCCTCCCCGCGGGGGTCTTCGCTGGCAATTCGATGGCAATCAAGTATCTGCTACGGTCAATGGAAAGAACTCCACGGAGCATCTGTCGAGTATAGAACCGGCAGCAGACCATCCTCTTGCGAAATCACTGACATTTGCTTCTTCAGTGATGCGGTCAAACATCCGGTCTCTTCAAGGTCCTGAATATCCTCTTCTTTCGCGCGACCAGATTCGGCAGAAAAACCCCGACGCAACTCTCCTTACCATCCAGAATGATGCTTTGCGTGACGACAATGGCGGCGGTCATTATGTTTATCCCACCAGCCCACATTTCAAACAAGGAATACTCGACATTCAGCATTTTGCCGTTCATTACGACCATCGCAATGTCTACTTCGCTCTCCAGTTTCGAGAACTCATCAACCCGGGGTGGCATCCCGAGTATGGGTTTCAGTTGACATACGCAGCCATTGCTATAGACACTGATGGAGTCGATAGCTCCGGAGCGACGGCAGTCGGCTCAAACTCACATTTCGTTCTATCCAGTACCCATGCGTATGAAAAACTGATCTTTATAGGGGGAGGCATTAAAGTCGAAAACAGTGCTGGTAAGACTCTGGCCGAGTATATTCCTTCGGAGGAAGATGTCGCGGATCCCATCGGTGATTTGCAGGCACGAACAGTCTCCTTTTCCCTACCTCTTTCGCTCTTAGGAAAACCGTCGAGCAGATGGCAGTTCACCGTGTTAGTTGGGGCTCAAGACGATCATGGTGGTGCGGGATTAGGTGAATTCCGATCTGTCGAATCATATCCCGACGAATGGCATGGAGGGGGCAAGCTAAGTCCGGGCTCATCCAATGTGTATGACGTTCTCCAAACTCAAGCGAGAAAATGATGCAAATCGACCTAACGGATTTTCTTAACCTTGCCAATCGAAGAATCGGAGACTTCCTGGTACACGAACCCAGAGCGCTATCGCACGTGCTGAACCCAAGCCGCAAGCGCCTTCTCCCCTGATCGGATTAGACATCATGTTCTTTGCTGTCCCGTCAGTTTTTTATTGGCAGCGTCACCTAAAATTGTTATTCTTATGATCACCGAGTCACTCAATAGTAATACGAGCGTATGATCATGCCGCGAAGGAAATATCATTCTCTTCCCTTCCTGTTTCTCATGTTTTATTCTGGAGTTTATAGCGTTGCCCAGGAAAACGACATAGAGAGGATTCGCCGGGAGAAGATTGAAGACATTCTTAGAATTCAGGATACCCGAACGGTATTCGACAGCAAACTGAAGCGGTTTCTTTCTGACCCCGATCCGGTTGTTCGAAATCAGGCAACGTTTGCCTGTGCAAGTCTGCAGGATACGGCCACTCTGAGCCAACTCATTCGAAACTTAGAGGACGACAATGTGCAGGTGCAACATTCTGCGGCGTTTGCCATCGGTCAAACGGGTATCTCCTTGAGTGAGCAGGGGCGGAAAGAACTCGAACAAGACCTCCTTACAGTTCGCATTCCGCGTACCAAAGCAGCTGCGCGCTTGATTGAAGAGCTGGGAAAGTTCGGCTCTATCGCCGGACTCAATGATTTGATGAGCAGAATCGGAAACTACTTTCCTCCCGAGTATCATCATGCTCTGACCATGAGTATTGCTCGGTTCGCGATACGCGGGATCTCTTCGGACGATGCTGTACGGTACCTCCTTCGATTCACGCATCCCCGGGAACAAACCACCTGGGAGATAATGTACGCCCTGCAGCGCACCGGACGCTCCCCTCTAATCGAGCAGGACCTTGACAACATTGCTCTCCACTACACTCATGATGATCCCTTGGTTCGCCTGAATCTTGCTACTCTCCTTGGAAAGATTCATGACCCTGCGCGATCCCTCGAGCCCCTGGAAAAGATGGCCTCGTTTGACGGCGACTGGCGTGTGCGAGTAAACGCCCTGAAAGCTTTAAGTAACTTCGATCTCCGGGGAAAACCATGGTACCAAACTGCATTCAGACGGGCGATGTCCGACGGAAACATATACGTCCGACTGACCGCCATTGAGGCCTTTGCCAGTTCTGGACTATCTCGGGCTGAAGATGAACCCGTTCTTCAGGACACGTTTGACTGGCTTGAAACAATGGCGAAGAACAAGGATCTCGAGTTCGATTGGCACCTCCAGGCTGCTGCTGCCCTTTCGCTCTCCAAACTAGAGGGTAAGGCCGCGCTGCCTCACTTGCCATCCACCGGGTACCCACAACCTCTGTTGCAGGCAGCAATTTTTGAGGCATGGGGTGAAACTGGCTCGCCCTTAATCCTTGACAGCCTCCTTTCCTATTGTTCTTCTTCTCAATATCGTCTC
>QKGJ01000070.1 GCA_003251275.1 Ignavibacteria bacterium | reverse complement strand
CCCTCTCCGCAAAATATTTCTCACCATTAGCCCAACACCAGGATCCTGCTCAATCTTATCGATGTTCAGGCAACTCAGCTCTGCAATTAATTTGGGCGAGAGCTCTTTCTCTAGCAGCTTTACCGCTTTTTCAAATTCATCCTGGTTCATTGGCGTTTCTACTTCAACATCACCTGCTTTCCGGCCGTCGAAATCGGCGGTTGTGTGTCCTGAGAGGATCAATCGAAAAAACATCCATGAAAAACATATCGAACTTCATATATTCCCCCCACGGTGCTCGGGAACGGAGAGAATTAGTCCGATAAACTACTGCCGCTTCATGCTTCGCACAGTCTCCATTGCTTCGCGCGACAATCTCTTGATATCGGCAAACCGTCCAGTTTTGATCAGGTCCGACTTTACCATCCAGCTTCCGCCGCAGGCGACAACATACCGAAGCCCAAGGTACGCTTGCAAGTGATCTTTGTTGATGCCGCCGGTTGGAATGAACTGCATCCCGGTGAAGGGAGCGGCAAGGGCCTTCAGGTATTCTGCACCCCCACTTGGTTCGGCGGGAAAGAATTTCACCACCTCCAGGTTCAAGTCAATTGCGAGCCCGATTTCAGTCGGGGTCAACACACCAGGAACAACGGGAATATCCTTGGCGATGCAGTATTCAACAACGCTTTTATTCAGACCTGGCGACACAATAAACGTCGCGCCACAATCCATCGCAGTCTTCGCTTGTTCCACGTTCAGCACTGTACCTGCACCCATGAGCATCGACGGCATCTTCTTTGCAATGCGCGTCATCGCTTCTTTTGCCGCGGCTGTCCGGAATGTAATTTCCGCGCACGGCAGTCCGCCCTCCATCAATGCCTCAGCCAGTGGCTCCGCATCGTCAGCTTTGTCAATCACTACCACCGGGACGATGCCCAGCGTTTGTATCTTCATCAGCGTTGCATGCATTGCTTCCTCGTCCGGTTATCGTTTGATCCTCGCACTGCCCCCCTTCATGACATGCATCGTCTCGTCCATCGTCACCATGCTTGTGTCACCGCGCGTCGTCTGAAGAAGCGCACCGTGCGCTGCTCCAAGTTCTACGCACTCCTGAGGCGCCATGTCGTGGAGGAGTCCGTAGATAAAGCCGCTGCAGAACCCGTCGCCACCGCCAACACGATCTTCTACTTCGAGATTCATGTACTTTCGAGACTCGTAGAACTTGCCGTCATAATACATGATTGTCGACCAGTTGTTGACCAATCCGCTTACAACTTCACGAAGGGTTGTCCCAACAGCTTTGATATGAGGGTATGTCCTGACGACCTTTTCCACCATCTTCTTATAACCGTCAACAGGAAGGCTTTTGAGATTCGCATCCGTTCCTTCAACCTCGAACCCGAGCACTTTCTGGAAGTCTTCTTCGTTCCCGATCAACACGTCGATATAAGGGACAAGCATTTTCGTGACTTCAATAGCCTTCTTACTTGGCCACAACTTGCTCCGGAAATTCAAGTCATAGCTGACTACTGTTTCCGCATCGTGCGCAGTTTTCATCGACTCGAGAGCAACCTCCGCACAGCTGTCACTCAAAGCGGAGAGGATTCCTCCCGTATGGAACCATCGCACTCCACGTTGCGTGAATATCCTCTTCCAATCGACCTCCCCCGGCTTCATATGTGCTTGTGCCGTATGCCCTCGATCGTAGAGTGTTACGCTTGCGCGAACACCCGTACCAACTTCCGTAAAATTCAGGCCGATGCGGTCTGCTCGTCCCGCCCCGTCATAGGGCACCCACACAACCTCGCTGATATCCATGCCGCTTGTGCGCGCATGATTCTTGATGAAGTGACCAAGGGGATTGTCAACAAGACGCGACACCCAGCCCGTTCGCATACCATAGCGGGCCAGGGCATAGGCAACGTTGTATTCACCGCCCCCTGCATAGGCTTCAAAATGCGAAGTCAACTCAATGCGCTGGTGCCCGGGCGGACTGAGCCGAATCATGCATTCCCCGAAGGACAACAAATCGAGTTCTGTTTCCTTTGCAGTCTTTACTCGTAACGGCATTCAAACTTCTCCTATGCTTGTTTGCGTTTCTTTATATCAGTTGCACGGACCGGGCCAGACTGCAACAGCTATCTGGCGTGTTTGATCAAGTGCGACCGCGGTATAGAAATGATAATGTTTCTCTTTCGTTCTAACAATGAATGGCTTTCCGGCATGAAGATCATCATAAGAGCCCGGCTCACCAATGCGAAGAACGGGGTTACCCTCGTAGACACGCCAACCGAGCGGAAATTCTTTTTCAGTCGTCCACGCCAGCCCGTCTGCGGAGTTCACCTTGTCCCAACTGTACCAGGCCATATACCACTTGTCTCGTACTTTGTACAGACTCGGATCGCCTGCCCGGCCCGACGCATCCCACGATCCGGGCTTGGCGCTTCCGACAAGCAATGGGGAGTTTACATCATCGACATCCCAATGGAAGAGGTCTTTTGACGTCGCATAGCCGATGAACTCCTCTACAAGTCCATTGACGGTTCCGGAAGCGTTGAAAAACAGATAATACGTATCCCCTTCCTTCACAACATTCGGATGCCAGATCGCATCTCTGCGCCAACCATCTCCGGAAGGAACGATGAGAGGATTCCCGTCATTCCGTTTCCAGTTAACGAGGTCGGTAGATGTGGCGAGGTTCAGTGTCTTCGTTCCTTTTTCGTACCCGGTCGCAGTAACGCCGAAATAGAACAAATAGTATTTTCCGTTCTCGAACCAGATAAACGGGCCCGTTACCCCTTCCGCATCGGAAGAACCTGCAACCCGGCTTCCAAAAAAAATGGGAGCCCTGGAGTCTTTTTCCCAATGGAGAAGATCGTCACTCCATGCAAGACCTATCTGTGGTTTTGTTACATACTTGTAGCCCCGCTTAGTCGAGTCGGTGCTGCCGTATCCGGTGTACACCATTCCGTACTTCTCACGATTGATATCGTACCAAATGGCCGGCGACTCCACCATCCCTGCATCCCATTCTCCATGCCGACCGATCGGGAGAACAACCCCGCACTTCACAAGCCTTGAACCCGGCAGGTCAGATTTCGCCTGTTCCGATTGCCACGTAGGAGAACTGGAACGAGCGATGACCATGAGAAGAAAAACTGAGAGAATTGGTTTTGCCATCGTCTATGAATCTTGCTTAGAACCGAGCGAGCTTCTTCCGATAATTCACAGAATGCTCATACATTTTCTTGAACACCTGGTACTTTGCTTTGTGATATGCCGAAAACTTCTTATGCGGCAGATAACGATTGCCCAGCGCACTCATTTTCACCGCCGCTTCAAGCACCGTAGGATACTTGCCGGCACCAACTGCGGCGAGCATCGCGCTTCCCAGCAGAACCGCCTCTGGCTCTTTAGGAAGAATAATCTCACAGCCAGTGATATCGGCGTGCTCTTGCAGCCATAACGGATTCTTCGTCCCGCCACCACACGCATGGATTTTCTTTATACGATAACCTTTGGCATTCATCGCTTCAATGATATGTCGTGTACCATAGGCGATCGATTGTAGAGTTGCGTAGTATCGCAGGGCAACGCTCTCCACGCTGTCGTCAAGAGTCAAGCCACTGATTGTTCCCCGCAAAGTCGGATCGGCGCGCGGAGATCGGTTCCCATGGAAGTACGGAAGGATGTTTATTTCTTTTGTAATCTCTAGGCCTTTGCCTGCCCTCGTTTTCAGACTTTGCACCACTTCATTCAGAAACTGATACTCACCTATCCCCCTTTCGGAGGCTTGTGCCTTGATGGCAGGATACGCACTATTCTCTTTGAGAATGTAATCCAGGAGCGACCCCGTTGCCGATTGCCCACCTTCCGTCAACCACATACCCGGGATCATGGCGCTGTAGTAGGGGCCCCAGATTCCTTTGATATATCGCGGCTCTCTCGACACAGCCATGTGGCAGGAGGACGTTCCACCAATCAAGGCAAGGATTTCTTCGAGAGAGGACTTACGCGGCACCGAATTAAACCCAATTCCGATGACGCCCAGACCTCCGGCATGTGCATCAATTATTCCTACTGCCACTTTTGTGCTGGTGGTAAGACCCAACTCGTCTGCAGAAGCCGGAGTGAGATTGCCAATGTATGTTCCCATAGGCAGGATGTTCGATCCGATCTTCTCATGCTTGAGAAGACTTCCCATGCCGAACTTCTCGAAAAATCCGGCGTCCCACGATGCCTTATGACCAACATACGTCCATTTACAGACGGTGGTACAGAGACTGCGAACATCAATGCCGGTGGAGCGATAGGTTATGAAGTCGGCAAGGTCAAGGAATTTTGCTGCGCGCTTCCAGGTCTCCTTAAGGTTTTCTTTAATCCAGAGAAGTTTTGGAGGCTCCATCTCCGGAGAGATCTTCCTGCCGACATACCGCAGGACTTGGTGTTTCGAGGCATTGATTCGCTCAGCTTCTTGGATCGCCCGGTGATCCATCCACACGATGACATTCTGTTCGGGGTTGCCAGTGGGAGAGACAGTGACCGGCTGATCCTGTGCATCCAGAGCGACAAGCGAACAGGTCGCGTCATAAGAAATTCCCACAACTTGACCCGTACTAATGCCTGCGTTCTGTACTGCGAGTTTTACTGAACGGCATGTCGCACGCCAGATATCGTCAGATGATTGCTCAACGAAATTCTCCCCCGGACGCCATATCTGGATCTCGTGCTGCGCGTGCGCGAGCATGCTACCACGCAGGTCAAAGATACCAGTTCTGACACTGCCAGTTCCAACATCCACGCCAATGAGGTATTCTGGTTGCATGCTAGATCTTCCCACAGAAATACACCCTGAGGCCAAGTTCGCGCATTGCAGCAGCCTTTATATAGAGTGAGCGTCGGGCGTCGGCGCGGCTGGGCGCATAAACAACCTGGATGTGGTTGGATTTATGCTTTGCCATCATTTGATCGCGGTTTATACCTTTGAGTACAGCGTGCATGATCGGCCATTGAGGCGTGGTGAGATGCCATCGTTCATTGGTCTCCTCTTCAGGTAGAGCAACAGCTTCAGCAAGTCCCGTATCGTATTTCAGTCTTCCTTCTTCAATATAGACGCGGCTCCACACAACATGCCCGGGACGACTCACTCCCTTGATCGATCCACCTCCACTTGGGAAATACATCGGAGGTTGTCGCTCGCTCTTCGCACCACGGTATCCTTCAGCAAAGTGTGCCGGAGGAACTGCCCCGGAGCCCGGAGATTTCAAATACCCATACGAAATCATTGAGACCATCGCCGCGGTAGTGTCTCCCCCACCGGAGATCATGCAAGGTCGTCTCAGGGGCAAATCCCAATTTTCGCCAGAGCTTGTACGTGACCAACGCATCCAATCCGGCACATTCGTCAACCTCATTAAAGTGGGGCAAGGCTTCGCCCGCAAATAATTCTTCGCCGTTTTGCTCGTCACGGACTGGCGGTCGATGGACGTTATTGAGAAGTCCCTCGGCGAGGTCGGAGGCAGCGGTCAGATCTTTGAGCCCCTGTTGATACTGAATCCCTATTGTAGCACATCCGAATTCTTTTGCTATGCGCAATGCAGCAATGTACATCTTGCACTGTTGCAG
>QKGJ01000226.1 GCA_003251275.1 Ignavibacteria bacterium | reverse complement strand
ACTTGTTTCATGTACCGACTCCCATGAGATTATTGATATCCACCATGTTATTCTTAAGTTGTCCACAACGAGTAATCGCATGTGGATAACTCAAGAAATATCTTCCCTGCAGCGCGATTTGGGGTATTCCAAAAGCAATCTTCTGGTCAACGGGAGGTACCTTGTGTGGATAAGGCTGGGAGGGGCATAAAAAAAACCCTGCTTTCCGGGGTAAGACTGGGGTTCAATGTATACAAAAAAATCAGTCCGTACCTTCCCGCGAAGGCTCAATCGGAAATTGTTCTGGCAGGTCTCCTGGCTCTTGGCTTAACCTATCCCATACCTTCCCGACTCGGAGAGTCAGTGGTAGAGGATGAATTACCAATTACAGTTGCGGGGCAGCTTCCGGTTTGAACGGAATTCCCTTTTCATGGCGCAATGAACGCCACACCAAAACCGCTATGCAAAGAACAAAGCAACAACACCGACAATATAGGGGATGACTTCTCCATTGTCAAGGTAGTGGCGAGAGATTACTAGAATCCCGCCGCTACTCCTTCCTCCCGCGGATCAGGCGCTCCCAGCAAGAAGCCCGTCGACGGTTCCCTTAGTATTACTTCAACGCGACCATTCGCAATAGAAGTAGGTTCCAGAGTGTAGCCCATAGCCCGGAGATTGACCAATACATCCTGCGGCAACGTGAACGGCTCGTACAGAATTTTGTCGGGTCGCCACTGATGATGAACGCGGCCAAAATCCACAGCTTCCTGGACGTTCATGCCAAAGTCAATAACATTCAGGATCACCTGGGCAACCGCTGTCGTAATACGGCTCCCGCCCCGTCCACCGACGATGAGATAGGGGAGATTATCCTTGACGACGATGGTGGGGGTCATGGAACTGACCATGCGCTTCTCCGGTTCGATCGCGTTGGCTTCAAACCCAACAAGTTCATAAGAATCGGGATTCATCGGTTTTGACACAAAGTCATCCATTTCATTGTTAAGCACAAAGCCAGCACCGTCCACAACAGTTTTGCATCCGTAAAGTGAATTTATGGTCACTGTCGTGCTTACGGCATTACCAAATTGATCGATGATACTGAAATGCGTCGTCTCATGAGATCCCTCTTCTTTACCAGCATTCGGAGCATCGGTGCTCGGCGTCGCCTTATTCTCCTGAATTGTCTTGCGTCTCTGTGCTGCATACTCTTTTGAGATCAGTTGCTGTTGAGGAATTTCAACAAAATCCGGGTCGCCAATATATAACGCCCGGTCGGCATATGCTTGTTGTGCAGCCGCTGCGAAGGCGTGAACGGCAGCCGATGAATGGGCTCCTTTTCCTTTCATGTCGACGCCTTCCAGGATGTTGAGCATTTCCAGCAGAACGGTTCCCCCGGCAGAGGGTGGGGACGAGGAAAGTATCTCAAAACCCCGATACGATCCGAACACGGGTGTCCTCTCTACAGCTTCATAGGATTCGAGATCGTCATAGGTGATGATCCCTCCACTACGCTTCATCTCCTCTACGATCCGATCGGCAACCTCACCTTCATAGAATCCATCATGCCCATCTTTCGCAATGGCCCGGAGTGTTTTGGCAAGGTCCGGTTGTTTGAAAATATCCCCTTCCTTGTACGGCTCCCCATTCTTCGTAAACACTCTTGTAGATGAGGGAAACTTTTCGAGGTCGCTCATGTACCCCACCAGAGACTCTTCGAGCCGAAGATCGACAGCGATTCCATGCTCGGCATACGCGATCGCTCTTTCCAGGACCTCGGCTCTGGACTTCGTACCGTATTCTTCCAACGCCATCAGCAATCCCGCGACTGCGCCTGGAACTCCTGATGCCAGCGGACCGAGGACACTCTTCTCCGGAATCACGTTTCCCGACGAGTCCACATACATGTCGCGGGTTGCAGCCATCGGAGCCTTTTCGCGAAAGTCGATCATGGTTGATTGGCCATCCGCAAGACGGATGAGCATAAAGCCACCACCGCCAATATTCCCCGCCTCCGGGTACGTTACTGCAAGTGTGAAGCCCACAGCGACCGCTGCATCGATTGCGTTTCCCCCACTCCGCAGAATATCGAGACCGGCAAACGTGGCCAGTGATTCCGCAGAGACAACCATCGCATGCTTGGCCCGCACGGGTTTTCTGGATGCCGATTGGGCTGGAACTGCAAGAAGAAGCAGAGAGAGGAGCAGCCATGAAGGCAAATTCAGTTGTACGCGAAAGGAGAGTTTGATCATCATCTGTGGTTCGGAAATCAATTGGTTGGAAGCAACAGAAAAGCCGGTGCGAAAAACTGCACCGGCCATCCTGTTGAGTTAGAAAGACTCTCTCTAGAACGGAAGATCGTCTTTTCCCGCTGCGCCGGAAGGCTCTTCGATACCCGCATGCTGCGGCTGTGATGCTTGTTCGCCGCCTCGACTGTCGAGCATGATCATGTTATCAGCAACGATTTCGGTGATGTACTTCTTTGCGCCGGTATTCTTGTCGTCATAACTTCTCGTTTGGATTCGCCCCTCGATATACACTTTCTTCCCCTTCTTCAGCCATTCTGCACAAATCTCCGCAAGTTTCCTCCATGCAACGATGTTATGCCATTCCGTTCGCTCCTGTGCATTACCATCCTGATCTTTCCAGGATTCGTTTGTTGCCAGACTGAACGTTGCAACCGCTACGCCGCTGGTTGTATACCGCAACTCCGGGTCCTTTCCGAGGTTACCAATGAGCATTACTTTGTTAAGACTTTTAGCCATGACCCACTCCTTGTTAATTTATGCCAGCATGCTAACGAGAAATCTACACTTTGTCAAGAATAAGGAATCAGCGCCGTGGGTCCTGGACCACTGTAACACCCTTCCCGGTGAGGAAGAAAACTGAATCCCTGGATATTGAGAAGTCTCGAACGACGCCCCGCTCATCGCCTAAGAGGTCATCGAGGAAAAAAGCCTGAGAAGCGCGACCGCCATAGAATCTCAGAGAATCTTTCTCACATACAGCGAACATATCCTCCGCACCAAAGAGTGATATCGGAGGAGTTAGTTCTCGAGGTATCAAATCTCGCAAATAGTTTCCGAACGCATCAAACTCCTTCACCGTTGCATCGTCCAGCACGAAAAGATCATCACCGGGGCCAATGGCGAGCTTGCGAGGCGATGTGAGTCGACCCATTCCGGCGTCAATGCCCCCAAAGGAGAGTTCCACTCTGTTTCTCCTATCGACTTTTATCACCCGTACATTTTCCGTATCGCAGATATAGAGTTCTCCGAGACGGGAGAGGGCAACATCAGAAGGATAGCCAAAGCGCTCATTTGCACTCTCGCTCTCCCTCGTCGAAAAGGAGGACACAAAACTCAGGTCACGGTCAAATCGCTGAATGCGATGATTCCCGTAATCTGCGACGAAGATATCCAGTCCGTTCCGCGCCCACAAGCCCGATGGGTGATCGAACCGATCGTTATCCCACCCCGGACCGCCAATGCGGGCAAGCACCTTTCCCTCAGCCGAGACTTTCGTGATCGTAGAGGTGCGCCCATCCAGCACATACAGAACCCCCGAGATATCAATATCCAGCTTATCGCCAGTGATAAGAAGATGTGTATCGCCGGGGAGTACTACAAGAAAAAAGAGAATAGCTGCACGAACAATCATATTTCCCAAAAAAACAAAATGCGGGTAACCACAGGTCGCCCGCATTCTTCTTCAATTCAATGGCTACTTCATCAGCAACATTTTCTTTGTTGAAACGAAATCCCCGGACCGTAGTGTGTAGAAATACACGCCGCTTGTAAGACCTTTCCCGGAGAAATCCACTTCATACTCGCCAACATTGCGATATCCTTCCGCAAGTGTTGCCACTTCCTGCCCGAGCACATTATGAACCTTCATTTCAACCGGACCGCTCGTGGAGACCGAGAAGCGAATTTTAGTTGATGGATTGAAGGGGTTTGGGTAGTTCTGATCCAGACGGAAGCCATTGGTGACAGCAGGCTCTCCACTGACATCAGTCAGCAAAACCTTCATGAACACCAGAGAGGCCCTTGTCACCGGGGCGCCGTCGGCAAACGCATGTGCCCCCGGTTCGGTATCCTCCTGCCAGACGACGTTCGCTTCACCTGGGGCGTTCCATTTTGAGATGCTCGGATAGCGCTCGTCAAGACTTGGGGTATTTGTCAGGTTCATCGGTGCAGACCACGTTGCACCACCGTCGGCAGAACTTACCATCCAGATATCACTGAAGTGATAGTTGGGAGGAGTTGGAGAGGTCTCCTGTTGGAAAGCCTGGAAAGCAACAACTATTGTCGAGCCTGACATTCCGATGACCGGCCAACCGATCCCGAGATTATGGAAACGCTGTTGCGGGAGTGGGTCGGAAAGGAAAAGGCTCGAGTCATATGCAACTGCATTTACGTATCCTGCGGTGGCGCTGTAGAACAAAATTCTCGGATTCGAAGGCGCTCCCGCAAGAGCGTCGTACTCGTCCATGACGAAGAGTGGTTCGTCACCATCATAGATGACGTCACAGTGTACATAGGAGGCAAGCGTGTCGCTTCCGGAGAATCTATTCAAACCGTAAATTGTGTCGGGGGCAGATGGCCACGTGGCACCAAAGTCTGTCGATTCAAGCCAGAAGTTCCCTGAGCCTCCGTTTGAGTCGTTGTACAGAATGCCAACCCGGCCGTTGCCGTTGGATGCAACAGGGGTTCTTCCACCTGCAGAAACGGCGGTCACCCCCGGATAAGAAGCCCAAGTGGTCCAATTCGTGAACCCGGAATTAACAGCGTACCGAGCCAAAGGCCCTGTCGTCACGTTAGGGTCGGCTGACACCACAACTGAGCCATCGGAGACGCCTGCGATGTATGGCCATATTGGCTCGGCTGTTCCGAGCAACGGTGGAGAGCCCAGTTCAACAAAAGATCCAACTCCCGATTGATCGGCATAGAGAACCGAGATCGTCGCACCGCCTCCAGAGTTATTGTGGTTTGCTACAAGAGTGAATCCAGCGAGTGTTCCCTGACCAAGGTCCATCGATGGAAAACCTGCTCTTGAAGGCGGACCGGGTATCTGCACATTGTTGAGATTATCCCAGCTTGACCCTCCATCAGAACTGTAGGCAAAGAATACGTTGCGGGCCGGATGATTTGGATCTGCTGAATCCGGCGCCGTCATGAAAACAACATTAATATTGCCCGTTGCGGGTTCAACACGGACATAGTCGAGAGACCCTCCGTTTGACTGATAATCATAGAAGCCGCTCAAGGTAGTGTACGTTCCCCCGCTCAGAGGCTTCATCATGGGCCAATTGGGTTCCGGCTTAATATCGGCCGGAGCCTTATAGGGAATTGCCTTATCAATAAGAGGCTCCTCATATGAGCCCTTCTTC
>QKGJ01000240.1 GCA_003251275.1 Ignavibacteria bacterium | reverse complement strand
AAAGATCTCCTTGGGTAGTTAATGGTAAGTGGAAGTCTGAGATTCAGAGGGGACCATCGAAACATCAATATGGGAAGGATCATTCTCGAATTCTGAATGTGATTCAGGCTCTATATACTGTAGGGAATAGGGAAGTGAGTTGCTAAATCAGAATCCCATTTTTTTCACTATTCACCCATTTAGCACAGAATCGACCATTGTCCCGGGTAATAATAACCACGAAGTTGGTCAATCACTCCTCTCAGTCCTCCTCAACCGTTACTTTCAGAAACGCGGAATGGACGGGAGGAGGACACATGCTCTGCTCTCCGCGCACGGCGACCCAGAGCACTTCGTTGAACCGACCGTCGGGAACTCTGTCCTCTGCGGCAAAATCGAATTCTTCACTCATTCGTTGCCATCTATTCATGGCCATATTCCGTTCGCCAAGGTTCACCCGGGGTGGCCGGAGAATAAACTTCGAGTCATTTGGTTTTTCTGTAAAGCAGCGCCACATGGGTGTCGCGGCGGCATCGTATTGAGTCATGGGGGGAAGGCCGAGGATCAGTTCGATTGTCCGCAAGATGGAAGAGGTGGAATACATTATATGATCAATGAATCCTCGTTTCACATAACCGCCAGCGAGGTAGGCTGTGGTGCGGTGTGCGTCTACATGATCTGGACCGTTCTGTGCATCATCTTCAACGATGAAGACCACACTTTCTTTCCATAGAGGAGTGCGGCTCAGATGATCGACAAACAGCCCGACTGCCAGGTCGTTGTCTGCCACGTGCGCAAACGGAGTCGGTCGGCCTTTCTTCAAACCTTCGGTGTGGTCGTTGATAAAACGGATGGTGCTCAGCTGCGGCACTGCGTCTAGCGCTAGCAGCGAGTCAAAATCCCGCTTCCACTGACTGAATCGTGTTGTGTCCGGGACCGATTCATCCCAGCCGGTGAAATATGGACAGAAGTGACCCTCAAGTGCTGGGATGTTGGCTTTGTAATTATCGGCGAATTCGCCATAGGTCCGGTACGTCACGCCATATCTCTTGCACAGATCCCAGATGAATCCATTTTTGTTGTTGGCGATTTCGCGCGTTCCCTCGGCGTTGTATGGCCCGCCTCTGCCACCGTAGATCAACGGCCAGGTCTTTTCCAGGAAATCGGTCGCGTATGCGCCGGTACTCCAGTTGTGTCCGTCTGCGCTGACCTCCCCGTTGACATAGAAATTATCCAGCAGAACAAACTCGCGGGCAAGCGCGTGTTGATTCGGTGTAATCTTCTCGCCGAAAAGAAGAAGAGTGGTATCTCCGTTGCCACCCGGGATGTCGCTGAGGACCTGGTCGTACGTTCTGTTCTCTTTGATAATGTAGAAGACGTGTTTGATGGGGGAGGCATCACCCACCGTTTTTGGGACCGGGCTTCCTGCGGCTCCATCGGTGGAATCTTCCAGCTCCTCCCGGTAAGGGGTGTTGCGATAGACGACCTGCGAGTAGACGGAGAGCTCATCATCAAGGGGAATAGGAATGATGCCAAGCGTGCCGCGCATGAGACCACCGATATATTGCTCTTTCTTTCCGGTGTCTCTTTTTTGTGCGGGGTTTGGTCCATCCGGGTTTGGAAAAGATGAGAATCCCTTCCCGTTTGAAACGAAGATTGTCCCATCAACTACGCGGACGCAGGTCGGATACCATCCCGTTGGGATGAAACCCTTTCCCGTGCTCTCTCCCGGCCGGCTGATATCGAAGACCGCGATGTAATTGTTATCGGCATTTGCCGCGAAGAGTGTTGTCCCGTCATCGCCCAGCGCAACGCTGTTGGTGGTGGAGCCGGGCGGCGCGTCCGGAGCAAGCGCGGTTCCTAATGTTTCAATCACCCTCCGTTTCCTCAGGTCGATCACTGATACCGAATTGTCATTGGCGTTGGCAACGTACAGAGTGAACCCGTCTCTGCTGAGACACATATCGTTCGGATTGTCGCCCACCGCAATCGAACCGATGAATCGCCGCCCTTCGGCATCGAAGAGCCGGACCCTATCGCAACCCCAACAGCTGATGTATAGTGTTTTCCTGTCCGGTGAGAGGAGGCAGGTGTATCCCTCGCCGCCAAGAGGGTGCCGCTCCAGTACGTTGCCGGACACGACATCCAGGATGTACAACGAGTTGTTTTCGGCGGTAACCACGTACAATAAATTTCTCACGTCGTCCAGCGCGATGCCCGCGGGCAGAATCTTTTCGGGCCATGGCTTTCCGAGGACAATGGTGTCTGTAGGGCTAAGACGGTTATTGCTTACATTGAACCGTAGTATCCAGTTGTCATGCCCACCGGATGCATAGAGGGTTTTACCGTTGTCTCCAAACGTAAGTCCAATCCAGACTTTGCCCACCGCGAAAGAGTCCACTACCGTTCTCGTGACGGCATCGATCAGCTGAATGCTCTGGTCACTCTGTCCGTTGTTGGTCACCGCGAGGAGGTTTGCAGATGGCGAGGCGACAATGTTGAGTGGAAGGTCGCCCAGCGGAAGACTTCGTCCCACCGGCGTAATACCCCAGCCGTTCGGAAGGTGGATTCTCCCGGCTTCAATTGACGCAACGGTCTGCCCCTTCGCAGAGATGCTGCAGATGAGGAATACAAGCGTGAGTGATGCAAAACGTATCAGCGCTGACATCTATGTTTCTTCATGTTCAAAGATGGTTGAGGCATAAGAACTAGGAAAAGTAGTCGCCTCCCTCGAGGCAGAAGAAGGGTGCAATGATATTGATCGAATTACCTGGGTAATCCCACACAACGTATTCTTCCGTCTCAAACTCCCGAAGGAGCAGTTGATCCTTATACATTTTCACAATAGCGTTCAACCCGCCACCAAATTCTTCGCGATGGAAGTTCTGCTCAACACTAAGTCGTGTTTCGCTCTTCCAAATTCTATTTGAGGCCGCAGACCAACCGGATAATGCAAGTAGGGGAAATAGCAGCAAATGCAGCCCACCCAATACGGAGTGTGCATACGTCGATGCCGACACCACCCAAAGGGCAACGTATCACCGTGCATTTCTATTTGATTAAGAGCATCCTTTTCGTTTCAATCTTTCTCTCTGTTCTCAATGTGAAGAAATAAACTCCGCTCGTCTTCTGACTTGCATCCCATACAACATCATAACGGCCAGGTAATCTCTCTTCGTTCACGAGCGTGGCTACCTCACGCCCCAATATATCGAAAACCTTAAGAGAGACAAGTCCCGATATGTCAAGCTCAAATCCAATGGTGGTCATTGGATTAAACGGATTCGGGTAGTTTTGTGAAAGACGGAAGGTGAATGCCCCGCCGTTACGCTGCTGTCCTACGCTCACCACCGGACCAAGGACAACGGTATCCGAATGGGCGCTTTCATTCCCAGTTGAGTCAACCGCTGTAAGGAAATAGAACCTCGGCCACGCAGTTCCAAGAGTGTCAACCCAGAGCGTGTCAGGAAAAGGCAGAGTGTTAAGACGAAGGAAGTTACTCATAGAATCAATGCTTCGATAAATATTGTAGCCGTGCAAATCCATCTCGAGATTCTCACGCCAGGTTATCATTGCCCCATGTGCGTAGTTTTCAATCCAGACGCCAGTGGGTTCTTGGGGAATTGTTTTCGGAACTTCTGAAAGCTCTGTGATGAAACCTTCCCGTCCTGCAAGGTCGACAATCGACACTCCAATATAGTACCGGGTTCCGGCACTCAATCCACTCAGTATTGTAGAACGGGTTGCGGAAAGACTGTTGGACGTATATACCCCGGGAGAGGTCCCAATGTATACTTTGTAACGATACCAATCGTGAACCTGGACACTATCCCAGCTTGCGTAAAGAGAAGCCCCGTCACCGCAGTCCCGCACCTGCAAACCCACCACGGAAGCTGGTAGCATATCAAGCGTGAGCAGCATCGCAAGGCCGGCCTTGATCATGTTGGCACAGTATGTCATATCGAGAAACTGTAAGAGGTCATTGGGAGAATGATAGTAGGGACTGAAGTTTTTTTCCTGACCGAACAAGGTCCGGTAGTTCTGCTGCCAGAACGAGTAACTGTCGCTTCCGGACCTCGACGATGTGCTGTAGACCGGGATCAGCGGCGTGTATGTTTGCATCATCGCAGCATGCAGATCCCGCTGCGCCTCACTGGTGGTGTACCACACAATGTTGGCTCTGTTATCGGTCGGCGCCTGATACCGATTAGCGATCATGTCATAGTTCTGGTAACTCTTGATGTCTCGATTAGCCGCGCGTGCACGTTGCGCGTAGCTGGCACTTCCTCTGAGCCCTGCTTCCTCAGCTGCCCAACCTGCGAAACGCATGGTGAGTGCAGGCTGGTAGTTCACCAGCTTTAGGACTCGCGCCATTTCCAGGCCTGCAACCGTACCGGAAGCATTATCGTCTGCCCCAGGCGCTTGGTTCACATTTGAAGAGTATGAATCGTGGTGGCCGCCGACGAGCAATTCCGAAGTCGGCGTTATAGTACCCGGGAGGGTCGCAATGACGTTCTGCTGCCATGTGCCGCTAAACTGGAAACTGTCAAGGACAACGTCGGTGAATCCCATCTGCAGGAAATTTCCTCTGAGCCAGCGTGACACACTGTCACGATTCGCATTATTCCAGTACCGAGTTCCGAAAATCTGATGCCCCTGAATGTATGAACGAACACTCGCCGTATCCACGTTTGCGATAACGTCGGAAATAAAATCGTTTGTCATGTCAAAAGTGTCTAGTGGCAAGTGTGTAGCGTGAGTATCAACCGGAATCTCTTTTCGCTCAATTTCAAAGCAGGTGAATCCTGACTCCCGCAGTCGCTCAAAGACGTGCGGCTCGGCTTTGATAATGTCGTAATCTGGTGAGCTGAAAAGGATCCTGCAATCTAGTCCGTTGTACGAGCGCTCTCGTTGATTGCTAGGATGTGTCCCTACTACTGCGTATGATTTACTCCACGGCCTGTCATCAATGATACGTACGGCCAGTCCGGCCCTACTGCATTGTGAAAACGCCTTATGGTCAGCACCCACAAGGAGAAAGTCATCGAAACGGTGATAGACTCGCAGTACGGATATTACGGTGCGGTTTGCCTTAGCGTATTGATCCGCAGGCAGACGCATCAGGACTTCCTCCATCTGGGAGAATACTTGCAGCGGCAAGATTGCGCTGGTGAATAGCACCATTCCAAAAAACTTTTTGATAATTGAATTCGTTGTCATGCTTATACTCCTTTCAATCGTAGACTATCCTACTCTTATGGATATACGGGCCTTGCCCAACAGAGCCCAGTTGAGGTTTATGCTCGATGCAGAAGGAGGGTCTAAAGAGAGAAGATTGGCGGGCTGATTGCTTCTACATTAATCGAGAACCAAAATGGAATGAAAAGAACGGTGGGGGGGAAGAGTGGAGGGAACAGGAGTAAA
>QKGJ01000093.1 GCA_003251275.1 Ignavibacteria bacterium | reverse complement strand
AAGAGTTGTGTGCGAGGACAAAGGAGTGGACGACCAAAACTATCAAAGTAACTGTAACGAGATCATGGCCTTGACGGTTAAGCTCTACCAAAGGTGATTGAGTCTAAATCGGCGCAACAGAAGTAGGAGGCGGAAAGTTCGAAGCACTTTGAAAGCGAAACATGAATAGTAGAAAATCTTAGTGTTTAAACCTATGTCATACCAAAGTCTGAACGAGCAATTAGTGAAAGCTATCCCAGAGTTGGAAGGGGAATACAAGAAAGTAGTGAAGTGGTGGGGAGATGAACAACCAGGACCTCACGTCATCTTTGGTGATCTTCTAACGCCGCTCCTGATTAATGCTTTAGAGAACAACAATGAAGAATTTCTGAGACGAGCTTTTGCCTTCATTGAAAAATTAGCTATGAGTGATGACCTTAAAATCCAAGAGGTGCTTTCTATGACGGTCTTGGAGAAGCTCATTGATAGGTCATCCTGGATAACGACCGCGAAAAAATACATGGGGCAACAGACGCCAGTTTTGGCTCGCGAGATGGAGATTTACTGGACCGCTCGGAGAAGGAAGAACTGATTTAGACCGATGAGAAGTGGGCAGGGAATGAGTTCGATAACTGCGTGAACCCTTCACTCCACCAGCCCCAAAAACTGCTTCGCCATTTTCGGTCCTGCCCCGGCGTCTTCGTGTTTGAAAAAGATAAACACGTCCTTCCATTTTTGCTCTTCTATGTCCTTCAACCACTTGGTGAGATCCTTTTTGGAGTAATTCGGCTTGCGCAGGCGGAGGTAACCCCAGCTCGCTGTTCTTACGAGTGGCGTGTCGAGCTTGCCTTCTTCAGTATCGGCAATGCATAAGGAGCAGTCGTGTGAGCGGAGGAGTCCGTACACTTCTGCGTCGAACCATGTCTCATGCCTGAACTCGAACGCAAAGCGCATCGTGTCCGGGAGGAGCTTCATGAACTCTTCCAGGCGGGGCAGGTCCTTCTTCATGTTCGGCGGCATCTGAAAGAGAATTACACCAAGCTTCTTCTCTAACACTGAGGCGATACGTAAGAGGTACTGCGTCTCTTCAGCAACATCTTTGAGCCGTTTGAAGTGCGTAATCTTCTGTGAGGCCTTCACCGAGAACCGAAACTTTGCGGGTACCTGTTCGGCCCAGCCAAGCAGCACGCTCTCTTTCGGCAGACGGTAGAACGTGTTGTTGATTTCTACCGATGGGAGCTGGCTTCCATAGTACTTCAGGAATTCCTTGTCGGAGAGCTTCTCCGGGTAGAAGTGTCCCTTCCACTCTTTGTAACTGTACCCGCTCGTTCCGGCATAGACTTTCATTATCCCTCCTGCGTTTGAGGTTTTGGCATGCGCATGGATTCAACCGCGATGAGTGCCATGAGAAAACGGAACAGCATTGCGTTTGTAATCGAAACAGTCGGTGCTCCAAAAAGTCCGACAATGAGAAGCCCCAGGACAAGTAAAATACCAGCCCACCCGGGACGAAAACCATAGAGCCCCGCGATCTTTGATCGGATTAACCGAACCGCTAGAAAAACAAGATAGCCGATCAGGAAAAAGAAGGCTGCTAGTCCCAGCGCGCCGCTCTCCATATAGAACTGTATCGCCTCATTATGCCAGCTGCTGATTCCCTTGTCAGTGAGCTTGTCGACGTCAAGAAATACGGAATGGAATGTCCGCGGTCCGAAGCCGAGGATTGGATGTTCGCCGGAACGTTGTGCCGCCGCCTCCCAGACGGGAAGACGGTCGCTGGCATTTTCCATTGGTGCTGCCAAGGTGAGGAGACGCTCTTGTACTTCAGGAACACCTGCAACAACAATTGCCCCGAAGAGTAGTGCGCCAAGGAGCAGTCGCCTGTTGAAAATCAATCCATACACAAAAACTATCGCTCCCGCAGCCAGCCAATCTCCGCGCTTTGTACTGAATGCAAGACCGATACCAATTGCCGCGAGCAAAGCCCATAAAACCCACCGACTCCTAAAAACCTCCTTGCTCTCCACGGAGAGAAGGAGAAAAGGAAGCACGAAAACAAGATGCGTGGCCATCGTCCCGCCGCCGGTGAACCCGTTAGCCCGATCCACCATACCGATGATAACCTGAAGCGATGAGAGGATTGCTACGACGGCAGTCGACACAAAAAGCCATCGCAGCGTACCAACGATCTGCTCTCGTGAAGCCTGTTGCAGGTAGTGCGCAGAGAAGAAGAAACTAATATAGAAGACAAGCTCGCGCGAAAGGGTTGAGAAGCTCTCTGCTGGAAATTCTGAGAAGAAGACCGCGAGCGAACGGACTCCAAGAAAAACAAAGAGCGGTACATCCAGCGGTGTTCTTGCGTAACGCTGGCCGCGAGCCATGAGAATGATCCAGAGAATTCCGAGAAACCCGACGAGGATCTGGGCAACCGCAATCGAGACGAGCAGACTCGCCAGTTGGATCTTCACCCCATAATCAAACCACCGGGCAAGTGTTTCCGTCCTGATCGGTGAAGATGCATCAGCGCTGGCAACGGGGGATTCTCTGGGCATAGGTTCTTGGCAAGGGATAAGAAGTGCCCATATAGTAGGGAAAAATAGTTAATAGTTCATCCTTGTTTTGGAAGTTTGCTTTCGTCCCGTGGTTCACTATCTTATAGCACCAGCCGGGAGCGTTCTGCTCTCCACATCCTCAATCAAAGATGATAAGCGTATGTCGGCCCTAACAGACTCCACCACGTGGAAAACGCTCCAATCACATCAGAAGACAATGAGATCGGTGCACATGAGGGATCTCTTTAGAAAGGATCCTGCGAGATTTCAGAAGTTTTCTCTGATGTTCTCTTCCAAGGCAGGAACTGAAATACTTCTGGATTATTCCAAGAACCGGATCACAGACGAAACAATCACGCACCTCCGGGCGCTTGCGCGTCAGGCGGATGTGGAGGGATGGAGAGAAAAGATGTTCCGCGGCGAGAAAATCAATATTACAGAAGACCGCGCAGTCCTTCATGTTGCTCTTCGAAATCGTTCCAACAAACCGATCCAGGTGGATGGTGAAGATGTGATGCCCGAAGTAAATAGGGTTCTTCAACATATGAAGGAGTTCAGCACCGCCGTACGAAGCGGCGGATGGAAAGGCTATACAAACAAACCAATTACCGACGTGGTGAATATCGGCATCGGTGGATCTGATCTTGGTCCCGTTATGGTGACTGAGGCGCTGAAGCCATACGGCAAACCCGGGCTCCGCGTCCATTTTGTTTCAAACATCGACGGCACACACATCGCCGAAACGCTCAAACGAATTTCCCCGGAGACGAGTCTCTTTATTATTGCATCAAAGACTTTCACCACGCAAGAAACGCTGACTAATGCAGAGACCGCCAAGCGATGGCTTCTTGATTCAGCAAAGGATCCGGGTTCAGTTGCAAAACACTTCGTCGCACTCTCCACGAATGCAAAGGAGGTGCAAAAGTTCGGCATCGATACGAAGAACATGTTTGAATTCTGGGATTGGGTGGGAGGTCGCTATTCCCTCTGGTCTGCCATCGGCTTGAGCATCGCCATTGCGATCGGTATGGAAAATTTTGAAGAGCTGCTTGCCGGTGCGCATGAAATGGATGAGCATTTTCGCACGGCGCCGCTTGAAAAGAATATTCCTGTGACTCTCGCCTTGTTAGGAATTTGGTATAACAACTTCTTTGGCGCTGAGACAAATGTCATTCTTCCGTACGACCAGTACCTGCACCGCTTCTCAGCATATTTTCAGCAAGGAGATATGGAAAGCAATGGAAAATATGTGGATCGCAACGGCAAGAAGGTTGGTTACTCCACCGGTCCAGTTATCTGGGGCGAACCCGGAACGAACGGACAGCATGCGTTCTACCAACTGATTCACCAGGGAACGAAGATCATTCCTGCCGACTTCATTGCGCCAATCGAGACCCACAACCCGCTTGGTGAGCACCATGCGATACTGCTTTCGAACTTCTTCGCCCAGACCGAGGCGCTCATGAAGGGAAAGACACCAGAGGAGGCGAAGAAAGAACTTGAGGCCGCCGGGATGAAAGGCAAAGACCTTGAGGCACTCCTGCCGCATAAGGTGTTCGAAGGGAACAAGCCAAGCAACTCCATCATGGTGCGGAAGATGACTCCCCGGACACTCGGTGCGCTCATCGCAATGTATGAACACAAAATATTCGTCCAAGGAATTATCTGGAACATCAACTCGTATGATCAATGGGGAGTAGAGTTGGGAAAACAGCTTGCCAAGGCGATCCTTCCCGAGTTGAAAGGGAAGGAAAAAATTACCTCACACGACGCTTCAACAAATGGGCTCGTTAATTTTTTCAAAGAAAGAAAAGCGTAGGAAGTCTTCTCGCTGCTTGATTATCGTCGTTATACATTTGCGAATTCAGTTTATTGAATCTTAATAATTTTTCGCTATCTTAACATGTGTTTTTTGACTTCGCCGATACACGGCACTCATCTGTTGAAGAAGGTGCCAGCCTTCTTCTCCTCTCCGGAAAGGAATCATGGAATCAACGAAAGCGCCCGCATTAACCGGAGCTGACAGGATCCCTCGACACGCAAGTGTATCGGAACTGGACGAGCTCTGCATCAATACCATTCGCACCCTTTCCATGGACGCCGTCCAGAAAGCAAAATCGGGTCATCCCGGCATGCCGATGGGAATGGCCATGCCCGCATACGCATTGTGGACGAGACACCTCCGACACAATCCTCGTAATCCGAAATGGGTGAATCGCGATCGGTTTGTGCTTTCCAACGGCCACGGCTGCATGCTTCTCTATTCACTCCTTCACCTTACCGGCTACGATTTATCATTGGATGAGATTAAGAACTTCCGGCAATTCGGCAGCAAAACGCCGGGCCATCCGGAATACGGCCACACAGCCGGCGTCGAAGTAACGACCGGCCCACTGGGGCAAGGCATCTCCAATGCCGTGGGCATGGCGATCGCGGAAAAATATCTCGCGGCGCATTTCAATCGCGACGGCTTTCCAATTATCGACTACAAGATTTATGTGTTCCTCGGCGATGGATGCTTGGAGGAGGGTGTTTCATCGGAAACTTCATCCCTTGCCGGGCATCTCGGACTGAACAACATTATTGCCATCTATGATGACAACCTCATCACGATCGATGGAGAGACGTCGCTTTCGTTCAGCGAGGATGTCGCAAAGCGTTATGAGGCGTACGGCTGGTCGGTTCTTACCGTTGGTGGCGACGGGAACGACTTGGCCTCATTCGAGAAAGCGCTGAAGACAGCGCAACAAGAGACCAGTCGTCCGACGATGATCAAACTGCGGACCCATATCGGCTATGGAAGTCCGAACAAACAGGATTCGCACGATGCGCACGGATCACCTCTCGGTGACGAAGATATCGCCCTGACGAAAAAGCGATATGGTTGGGATCCCTACAA
>QKGJ01000383.1 GCA_003251275.1 Ignavibacteria bacterium | reverse complement strand
ATCGGCGACATAAACACTGCAGGTTCCACAGTCACGTTTGCCACGTCACTTGATGATTACGCAGAAATCTGGGTTGACGGAGAGTTAAGTCGCTTCGTGGGCCAATCAGGCGGTTCCGTTGTTGCAGGGTGGAATGCGGAGAACAAACTCGTGATCGGACGAAATGTTCAGCCGGGTCAGAAGATTCAGCTCGCCATCTTCGGCATCAACGGTCCTATCTCCAATCCACCGACAAATTACATTTACCTTCGCTACGCGAAGCTTGAGTTCTATCCCGGCTCTTATGCGCCTGTTGCGATAACTCCCGCGGAAGTAAATGTGGATGTTGAGCGGCTCGATCCGGCAATCAACGCAATCATACCCCTGAATCCAAAAATCTTCAAGCTCGCGGACGGATTTCGGTTTACCGAAGGCCCGATTTGGGTAGAGGATGGCAAGTACCTCCTCTTCAGCGATCCGAACAGCAATGTTATTTTCAAGTATACAAGCGACGGACAACTCTCGGTCTTCCGGGAGAAGAGCGGTTATGCTGGTGCCGACATAGCGGAATACGGACAGCCCGGCTCGAACGGAATCACCCTGGACCCTCAGGGACGCCTTACAATCGACCAGCATGGCAATCACCGGGTTATCCGTATTGAGAAGGATGGCAGCGAGACAATTCTTGCTGACAACTATCAAGGCAAACGGCTCAACAGCCCGAACGACCTGGTGTATCGATCTGACGGAACATTGTTTATCACCGATCCACCATTCGGGTTGCCGAAGTTCTTTGACGATCCGCGCAAAGAGTTGAACTTCAGCGGCGTCTATTCCATCTACAAGGGCAATCTTCAATTACTGACAAAGGAATTCACCGGCCCGAATGGCATCGCATTCTCCCCCGATGAGAAATATCTTTATGTCGGTAATTGGGATGAGAAAGCAAAGGTGGTAAAGCGCTATGAAGTGAACCCTGATGGTACATTGAAAAACGGGAAGGTCTTTTACGACCTCACGGGAGGCCCAGGCGAGGATGCCATCGATGGTGTGAAAGTCGATCGGATGGGAAATGTCTATGTCTCAGGTCCTGGTGGACTTTGGGTAATCTCCGCCGAAGGAAAACACCTTGGCACCATCAAAGCGCCAAAGCATGTCCACAACATGGCGTGGGGCGATGATGACGGTAAGACTCTCTACCTGTGCGCACGCGGGTCATTGTATCGCATGCGGCTAAATGTTCCGGGGGCTGGACTCAATATGGCATCAACTCTCGGTGTAAAATAGAACTACGCCAGCAAATCCTGCTTGAAACAAAAGCCCCACCCGTAATGAGTGGGGCTTCGTTCATCCATTTTTCCCTCCGGAAAGCTCATTTCAGCAATATCATCTTCCGAGTCTCGACAAATCAACCACTCTTGTTTCCATAAGCTTCCATCCGCCAAGAGAGGTTAAATGAATTTATTTGAGTTATGGTAGGAAAAATCGAGCCTTTTTGACTTGCCTTTTTGCTCGATCAATTCATTCAATGGCCCAGTCGCATTTTCATACCAAAGGCGAAGTAACACCTTCAGCCATAACTGTCGGCACGATTGGCTACTATGAAATGTTCTATGTCCAACGGCCTGAAAATTCCCAATACAGCTGTTTGTCAGCCTGCAAAACTCTTCACAAAACGCATGAAATCGGATCCAGTCGACCAATTACACATTAGTAAGAAGCAGTAGACAATTCCGTGACATTCCCTTGGTACGTTGCACCCTGTACCAATGAGGTTTCAAACGAATATGAGACCTCAGACGTGAAAGCAGTATCAGTACCTCTATATGGGAACCTGCCATTCATGTCCGTTTTCTGACAACAGTTTGACGCACAAACCAGGAGTATACACCATGAAATCGAACAACCATTATGATGTAATCATCATTGGAACTGGTGCCGGTGGTGGAACACTGGCCTATGCGTTGGCTCCGACCGGCAAGAAGATTCTCGTGATTGAACGGGGAGGCTACGTCCCCCGCGAAAAGGAAAACTGGAGCACCAAAGCTGTCAATCAGGAAGCCCGGTACAACACAAAGGAACACTGGTTCGACAAGGATGGCAAAATCCTCCACCCCCATACAAACTACTACGTCGGCGGCAATACGAAATTTTATGGCGCGGCTCTTTTCAGATTGCGCGAAGAGGATTTCGGCGAGATCGTCCACTATGGAGGAGTGTCTCCGGCCTGGCCTGTTTCCTACAACGAAATGGAACCCTATTACACAAAGGCCGAGGAGCTGTATCAAGTCCATGGGGTCCGTGGCTTTGATCCCACGGAGCCATGGTCAAGCAGCCCGTACCCTTATCCGGAAGTCAGTCATGAGCCTCGCATGCAGCAGTTGAGCGATGATTGGAAACGGTTGGGTTACAATCCCTTCCATGTTCCCCTCGGCGTCATGTTGGATGAGCAGAATCCGCTCAAGAGTCCATGCATACGATGCAACACGTGCGATGGGCATCCTTGCCTCGTCTACGCAAAGTCCGATGCGCATGTCTTGTGTGTTGATCCTGCTCTCCAATATCCGAACGTTACGCTCCTGACAAACACCCTGGTGAAAAAACTCGAGACGAACGACTCCGGCAACGAAGTCAAGAATGTCGTGGTCGAAGTTGCGGGCATGACCTCGAAATATTCGGCCGATATCGTCGTATCATCATGTGGGGCTATTAACTCTGCAGCGCTGCTGCTTCGCTCTGCCAATGAAAAGCATCCTAATGGTCTTGGCAACGGGTCGGATATGGTAGGCCGTCACTACATGGGGCATGTTAACTCTGTGTTGATGGCAATATCCAAATGCCCGAATCCCACAGTGTTTCAGAAGACTCTTGCGCTCAATGATTTTTATTTTGGCTCGAAGGAATGGCAGTACCCGATGGGCCACATTTCTTTCGTCGGAAAACTGGACCGTGACACGCTTAAAGCGGGTGCGCCTGCCATCGCTCCCGGATTCGTCCTCGAAAACATGGCGGAACACTCGCTCGACTTTTGGTTGACATCGGAGGATTTGCCCGACCCGAATAACCGTGTCTCGCTCGACAAAAATGGCAACATCGTGTTGAGCTATACACCGAATAACGAAGAAGGCCATAAACGCCTCATCGCAAAGTTGAAGGAAATAATGAAGCAGCAGACCGCTTGCAGTACGCACGGCCATGACTGCCATCAGGGTTTGTTTGCCCGGAGCCTCTACGCCGGACAACGGATTCCACTCGCTGGCGTCGCTCACCAGAATGGGACGCTTCGTTTCGGCGATGACCCCAACACCTCTGTGCTCGACCGCAATTGCAAGTCGCACGAAGTGGATAATCTCTACGCCGTGGATGGAAGCTTCTTCCCTTCAAGCGGCGCGGTCAACCCGGCGCTGACAATAATCGCAAACGCACTGCGCGTTGCTGATCACTTGAAAGAAAGAATGAACGTCACAACAACCAAAGGTCGTACCGTGCGGCCCACTTCATTGGTCATCAAATAAAGGAGAACCCTGATGCTGGAATCAACACCACTCTTCCTCCCGGTCATTCTCGGTACTTCGCGAAAGAACCGGTTCAGTGAATATGTTGCGCGATTCGTCACAGAACAGGTGGCAAAACAACCAAACGTCGCAACGGAACTCATCGATATCCGGTCGATTTCACTTCCGACGGACGATGAAGGGGAGAACATCAAGGACGCCAAATTCTCGGAGATGATGAATCGAGCCGATGGAATGGTGCTTGTCGTTCCAGAGTATAACCACGGGTACCCGGGTTCGCTGAAGCATCTTCTTGATACGAACTTGAAAGAATACATACACAAGGCGGTCGGGATCGTGGGGGTTTCTGCCGGGCCATTCGGGGGAACGCGTGTTATTCAGAACCTCCTTCCGGTCATGCGCGAGTTGGGGTTGGTCAATATTTTCTGGGACGGCAATTTCTCGTCCGTGCAAAAGGCCTTCGACGATAACGGGACGCTTCTTGATCGCGCCTACGAACGCCGCATCGAGAAGTTCATCAAGGAGTTGATCTGGATGTCCACGGTGTTGCGCTATGGCCGTCTCAATATTTCCATCCAATAAGATCGAGGAAGAGAATGAAACAGGAACGAAAGCCGATGCACTGCAGCAAATGCGATATGGATATGAACCTTCATGCCGAGAAAATAAATTACGCGACAATGGAGAGTAAAAAGAAAGCAGAAGAACCAGTTGTTGAAATTCACACATGCCCCGGGTGCGGCGCTACCGCGACGCGGGAAGCACAATAGACCTCAAGGACGAGCCATGATCAACCAGATGCGAAAACATCTTGAAACCCAGGGTGCACCGACGAAAGCGGCAGTAATTCTTGCTCTTGTCATTCTTATCTCCGTCGGAGGCCGCGGGTCCGGACTTGTGACGACGGTTGACGCGATCGGCATGACGGTGGGCGATATGGATCAGTCCGTGGACTTTTATTCAAGAGTGTTGAAGTTTGAGAAGGTCTCCGATACCGAAGTGTGGGGAGATGCCTATGAGCATTTACTGGGAGTCTTTGGACTCCGCATGAGAGTCGTGCGAATGAAACTCGGGGCAGAGTTCATTGAACTGACAGAATACCTTGCCCCCCAGGGGCGTCCGTATCCCTCCGATACACAGAGCAACGACCGGTGGTTTCAACACATCGCCATCGTAGTCCGTGATATGGACAAAGCCTACCAAATTCTTCGTGAGAATAAAGTCCGTCATGCCTCCTCAGGCCCCCAGCGCATTCCCGATTGGAACACAGCAGCAGCCGGCATCCGCGCATTCTATTTCCGCGATCCGGATGGCCATTACCTGGAAGTGATCTACTTCCCGGCCGGGAAGGGTAATCCAAAATGGCAGCAGAGCAACAACGACCTCTTTCTCGGCATTGATCACACCGCTATCGTCGTGGATGACACCGAGAAGAGTCTGCAATTCTATCGCGACAGGCTCGGTTTGACTGTTGCCGGCGAAAGCGAAAACTACGGAACGGAACAGGAACACTTGAACAACGTTTTTGGCGCACGATTGCATATCACCGGACTTCGGGCAGCGACGGGTCCGGGGATTGAATTTCTGGAGTACCGCACTCCACGCAACGGTCGGCAGACACCCGTGGAATTGAAGGCGAACGATATTGCCCATTGGCAGACGAAGCTTATTGTCTCGAATGCGACGGAAGCTGCATCGATCCTACGCAAGTCGCGCACCACATTTGTTTCTCCGGATGCGATCGTCATTCCGGAAGAGACACTCGGCTATAAGAAAGGCTTTCTCATCCGTGACCCGGATCGTCATGGCCTGACATTGATCGAACGATAATCATAGAACCAGAAACCGGAGAACACCATGATACAAGAAAAGAAACGCCTCGCAGAAGCCACCGCGGGCATCGGCTGGAAAAATTGGGGTCCGTACCTTACCGAACGCCAGTGGGGAACTGTGCGTGAGGACTACAGTCCAGGCGGAACCGCCTGGGAGTTTGTCTCCCACGATGCGGCGCGAAGCAAAGCGTACCGCTGGGGTGAAGAGGGCATTGCAGGAATTAGCGACAGTCAGCAGCTTCTCTGCTTTGCTCCCGCTTTCTGGAATGAGCGGGACCCGATTTTAAAAGAGCGAATGTTCGGATTGACGGGCAACGAAGGAAATCATGGTGAGGATGTGAAGGAATACTACTACTACCTCGATAGTACGCCAACTCATTCCTACATGAAGATGCTCTATAAATACCCTCAGAGGGAGTTTCCTTATTCCTGGCTGGTTGAGGAGAACAGACGTCGCGGCAAAGATGCGGCTGAGTTCGAATTGATCGATACAGGGATTTTCAATGACAACCGGTACTTCGATGTGTTCGTTGAGTATGCAAAGGGAGGACCGGACGACATACTCATCCGGATTACTGCCTTCAATCGCGGCCCGGAGGAAGCGGTGTTTCATTGCATCCCGCAAATCTGGTTTCGTAATCGTTGGTCATGGGGACTCGATCCGAAGCGTCCATCCATGCGCGCAACAGGATCCAATGCTGTCCTGATCGACCATCATGGTCTCGGCAAGAAGATGTGGCTGTACTTCAAAGGGAATCCGCAAGTCCTCTTTTGTGAGAACGACACAAACGATCAGCGTCTCTATGGCGTCAATGGCAAGGAAGGCTTCTTCAAGGACGGTATCAATAACTTTATTGTCAACAACCAGCCGACGGTGAATCCAAAATTGGAAGGAACCAAGGTGGGGCTTCACTACACACTCTCCATCAACGGTGGGTCATCCGCTTCGGTTGTTCTGCGTCTCACAAGCAAAGAATCAACCAATCCGTTCAGCGACTTCGATCGGATTGAAGAACAGCGAAAGGCGGAAGCGGATGATTTTTTCGCTGACCTGCAGAAGGACATCGAAGGGGATGATGAACGACTGGTGCAGCGACAAGCAATTGCCGGAATGCTGTGGTCGAAGCAGTTCTATTATTACGATATACCACAGTGGCTGAACGGCGACAAGAACCAGCCACCGCCGCCGCAAAATCGACAATATGGGCGAAATGCCGATTGGATGCATCTGAATAACGCGGACATTATTTCCATGCCCGATAAGTGGGAGTACCCCTGGTATGCGGCATGGGATCTGGCCTTTCATTGTATTCCCCTGGCAATGGTCGATTCCGAATTTGCGAAAGACCAGCTTCTTCTCCTTACCAAAGAATGGTACATGCATCCCAACGGACAACTCCCTGCGTATGAATGGGCCTTTGGAGATGTGAATCCACCCGTTCACGCGTGGTCGACGTGGCGCGTGTTTAAGATTGATGAGAAGATGAATGGCAAACCGGACATTGAGTTCCTCGAAAAGGTCTTCCACAAACTCCTTCTCAATTTTACCTGGTGGGTGAACCGCAAGGATACGGAGGGACACAATATTTTCCAGGGAGGCTTCCTCGGTCTCGACAACATCGGCGTCTTCGATAGAAGCGCGCCCCTTCCGACAGGTGGGCATATTGAGCAAGCCGACGGCACCAGCTGGATGGGGATGTACAGCCTCAACCTTATGCGCATTGCCCTCGAGCTAAGCCTGCACAACCGTGCGTACCAGGATATGGCGACGAAGTTCTTCGAACATTTCCTGTATATCGCAGGCGCAACTGCGAACATCGGCGGTGAAGGCATCAGTCTGTGGGATGACGAAGACGAATTCTTCTACGATGTACTTCACACCCCTGATGGCAAACGGACACCACTGAAAGTCCGCTCGATGGTGGGGTTGATTCCGTTGTTCGCTGTCGAGACAATCGACCCGGAGATGCTGGAGCGTCTCCCCTATTTCCGCGAGCACATGGAGTGGTTCCTCAACTATCGACCAGATCTCGCAAACCTAGTTTCCCGTTGGAAAGAACCCGGACAAGGTGAACGACGCTTGCTCTCGCTCCTTCGGGGACATCGTATGAAGGCTCTTCTCCGGAGAATGCTTGACGAAAGCGAGTTTCTCTCTGACTACGGAATTCGCGCCCTCTCCCGCTATCATAACGACAATCCGTACGTCTTTCGGGCAAACGGCAACACGTTTACAGTCAACTATACTCCTGCGGAGTCCAATACAGGCCTCTTTGGCGGTAACTCCAACTGGCGCGGTCCGATCTGGTTCCCGGTGAATTTCCTCATCATCGAATCGCTCCAGAAATTCCATCACTACTATGGCGATGATTTCAAGATCGAATACCCAACCGGTTCCGGGAAATATGTCACCATCGATGATGTGGCAACCGAGCTTAGCAAGCGGATGACGAGGCTCTTCCTGGCCGATGAAAACGGCAGGCGTCCCGTCCTCGGGTACAGCGATAAGATGCAAAACGATCCATATTTCCGCGATTATGTTCTTTTCCATGAATATTTTCACGGCGACAATGGTCGAGGCGTCGGCGCCTCGCACCAAACCGGATGGACCGGCGTTGTCGCAAAGCTCTTGCAGCCTCGAGCAAAAAAGGAATCGGCGGGCAAGAAAACACTCAAGATGAATTATCAAACAATGTCTAGTCTAAAGGAGACCGCAGTATGAAAGCCATATGTGTAATACCCGGAAAGAAAAACTCTGCGCATTTGCGCGATGTGCCTAAACCACTTGTCGCAGATATGCCGGATGGACGAGGTGTTCTTGTCAAAGTCCTGCGTGTCGGTGTCGATGGAACCGACAAGGAGATCAACGCTGCGGAATATGGTGCCGCCCCGAAAGGAGACGACTATCTTATTATCGGACACGAATCGTTTGGGATTGTGGAGGAGGTTGGGGACAACGTGACGGAATTCCGTCCGGGTGACTATGTCGTCGCGACGGTCCGCCGTCCCGGAAGCTCTCTCTATGATAAGATTGGTACATACGATATGACCACGGACGATGTGTACTTCGAGCGTGGTATCAACCTGCGTCATGGATATCTGGCCGAGTATTATGTCGATACTCCCGAGTATATCGTGAAGGTCCCCGGCGGGTTGATGAACATCGGCGTCCTGTTGGAGCCAATGAGTGTGGCGGAGAAGGGCATCATCCAGGCGTACGAAATACAGCGCCGACTTCGCGTTTGGCGTCCGCGGAAAGCAGCAGTCATGGGGTCCGGCACTCTCGGTCTTCTTGCCACAATGATCCTGCGTCTTCGTGGATTGGAGGTGACGACGTTCGGCAGAAAACCTGCGCCGTATGTCAACTCGGAACTTGTCGAAGCTCTTGGCGCCCGCTATGTTTCCACGCTTGATACCTCCGTGACGGATGCGGCCAGACAATATGGACCATTCGATCTCATGTTCGAGGGAACCGGAAGCTCGGCTGTTGTATTTGAATCTGCCGCAGCTCTCGGGAAGAATGGCGTCCTCATCCTCTCCAGCATCACCGGCGGAGGAAAAAGGCTGGAAGTGCCTGCGGATAAGATAAATCTCGACTTCGTTCTCGGCAACAAGGTCATGTTCGGCACAGTAAATGCGAACCGCGAGTACTTTGAGGCCGGCGTGAAAGATCTCGCCCAATCAAACGCTCAATTTGCTGGGTGGGCGGAGCGTCTTCTCACCAATCCCATAAAAGGGTTGGAGAATTTTGAGGAAATGATGAGCACGCTTACCAGCCCGGGAAATGCAATCAAAGTGTTCGTTAACGTGAGCCCGCTCCCTTCAAAGGAAATGGATCTCATTCGAACGCAAACTGCAATGGCAAACTAGAACACGAAAGCTAATCATGAAAATTCGACTTGACACAAAGGTTCTCCAGAATTACGCCGACTCTTCTCAGTGCGAGTGGCTGGAAACAAATGGCCTCGGAGGTTGGGCAAGCTCAACGGTGAGCGGCGCACACGCCCGGCGGTATCATGGACTTCTGGTGGCAGCAACACAGCCGCCGGTGGGACGTGTGGTGTTGCTCTCCAAACTCGAGGAAACTGTCGTCACCTCGTCTGAACGCTTCGAACTCGGGTGCAACCAATTCCCCAACGCTATCTCGCCGTCTGGCTTCAAGCACCTCACATCATTCGAAAAGGACTTGTTCCCCACGTTTGAGTATTCCATAGGAAATGTCCGACTGCGAAAAACAGTGACAGTGCCGAATGGTGAAAACACCACTCTCGTCTTGTATGAGGTTCTTGAAGCGGATGACGAGTTCACTCTGGAGCTGAGACCGTTCGTGGCAGGCCGCGATTACCATAGCATGACGCACGCGAACGATTCAATGAACCGCGGGGTAGAATTCGCAGATGGGTTGCTGACGCTGAGAACATACAACAACCTGCCACCCGTGTATATCTCTGTGCCAACCTCCGAATTTCATCACCAGCCGGAGTGGTACTACAATTTTGAGTACGCTGTCGAACAATACCGCGGCCTCGACTTCCGGGAAGATTTGTTCACGCATGGAATCATACACGTCACCCTTCGGGCAGGCGATCGCCTTGGCGTTGTCATCTCCACCGAAAAGCCAGAGGAGCGAGACGCGTTTCTCCGTGTTGCAGAGGAGAGAAGGCGTCGCGAAGGGTTGATGAAGAGACTGCCGATTCAGGATGACATCACCAAAAGTCTTAGTCTTGCTGCAGACCAGTTCATCGTTCGTCGGGGAGCCGACCTCCGGACAATTATTGCGGGATACCATTGGTTTTCAGACTGGGGCCGTGATACGATGATCGCGTTACCGGGAATCTGTCTTGTCACGGGGAGATTCGATGAAGCGCGGCTGATTCTTCGAGCATTTGCTCAGAGTGTCAGCGAGGGTATGTTGCCGAACCGTTTTCCCGATGCAGGTGAACAACCAGAATACAACACTGTTGATGCAACGCTCTGGTTCTTTGTCGCAATTCACAAATACCTGGACTATACCGGGGACGATGAGTTTGTGAAATCCGAATTATATCCCGTCCTGAGTGACATTATTGCCTGGCATGACCGCGGAACGCGCTACAAGATAAAAGTTGATCCAATCGACGGATTGCTAAATGCAGGAGAGCCCGGAGTCCAGCTCACGTGGATGGATGCCAAGGTCGGGGACTGGGTGGTCACTCCACGACAGGGAAAAGCTGTGGAGATAAACGCCCTCTGGTACAATGCTTTAATGATCCTTGCAGGTTTTGCAAAAAAATACGATTCTGTAGGGGCTTCGCAGATACTTCTGGACAGAGCTGCGAAAGTACGCACATCGTTCGAGAAGCTCTTCTGGAACGAAGCGGAAAGTTGCCTTGTTGACTACGTAGACAATGAAACCAGGGATGCGGCGATCAGGCCAAATCAGATCTTCGCCTTGGGTCTTCCATTCACCCTTCTTGATGATTCCCGAGGACGGGATGTCCTCGCCACAGTAGAAAAAGCGTTGTACACCCCCATGGGGTTGCGGAGTCTGTCTCCCGGTCACCCTTCGTATCGCCCATCGTACGGCGGCGATCAGTGGTCGCGCGATAGTGCATATCATCAGGGAACAGTATGGAGCTGGCTCATAGGTCCGCTGTGCTCTTCCATTGTCAAGCTTGAAGGTGAAAAAGGAAGAATGCGAGCACGAAAGATCGTCCAGAACATCTTGCCACATTTGCAGCGCGGCGGACTGGGAACAATTTCTGAAATCTTTGATGCCGATGCACCACATCATGAGCGCGGATGCACGGCGCAAGCATGGAGCGTCGGGGAAGTTCTCCGGACATATGTCGAGGATGTCTGCGGTGTCAATCCTGCCCCCACGAAAGCGGCAGGAAAAATTCGAAAGGCACGGGCGACGGCAGTAGCGCAATAGCAATTCTGTTCACCTTGTATCGTTCAACAATGAGTGGGATACCTAATGAACCGAGACGAGCTGACTAGTAAATTCTCCACGGTGCGAGTCATGACTGAAGAAATCTGTCGGCCGCTGCAAACGGAGGATTACGTTATCCAATCAATGACCGATGTCAGCCCACCAAAGTGGCACCTGGGGCATACGACATGGTTTTTCGAGAGAGTGATCCTCCAGGAATTCACACCCTCCTACAAGCCATTGAACGACCAGTACTATTTTATCTTCAACTCATACTACCAGAGCTTCGGCGATCGCGTGGCGAGGGACATTCGCGGCACATTGTCGCGTCCTACCGTTGAGGAAGTCTACAGGTATCGCGATGCAATCAACAAGCGGGTGATCGACTTGCTTGGTGCTGCCGACGATAAGATGTATCAGAAGATCGCGCCTCTGGTCGAACTAGGCCTACACCACGAGCAGCAACATCAGGAGCTGCTCGTTACGGATATTAAGCATATTCTTTCGATGAATCCTTTGCGTCCAACCTACAAGGCGCGAAAGACTTCAGCCGGGGGAAGAGAGCCGGCACAGTCGTTTGTTGCATTCGACGAACAGGTGTTTTGCCTCGGTGCAGATCAAAACGGTTTCTCGTGGGATAACGAACGCCCGCAGCATAAGGTGTTCGTGAACAAGTTTTCTTTGATGAATCGGCCTGTTACCAACGGTGAATACATGGAATTCATGAACGATGGCGGATACACCAATCCCCTTCTCTGGCTCTCCGACGGTTGGGATACTGTCGGAAGTCAGCAGTGGAATGCGCCGCTGTATTGGGAGAAGGTGAAAGACTCCTGGCAAGTCATGACACTGGGTGGTCTTCAACCGGTGGAGCCGGCGGAACCTGTCACCCACGTCAGCTACTATGAGGCGAATGCGTTCGCACGGTGGGCAGGAAAAAGGCTGCCGACGGAATCCGAGTGGGAGCTTGCCGCGAAGGTTCACCAGGTTTCGGCTGACAAGGGAAATTTTCTTGATGAGCGAGCATTTCATCCCGTCGCAGCGGTGAAGAACAACGGACCGCTTCTCCAAATGATGGGCGATGTATGGGAGTGGACCGGGAGCTCTTATCTCCCCTATCCCGGCTACCAACAAGAGCGCGGCCCGCTGGGTGAATATAACGGCAAGTTCATGAGCAATCAGATGGTGTTACGGGGTGGGTCCTGCGCAACCCCACGCAACCACATCCGATCGACGTACCGTAATTTCTTTCAATGCGACAAACGCTGGCAGTTTACCGGCTTCCGTCTCGCATCAGACACGAACGAAAGGTAATTCCATGTCTGGCTACAAGGTGCTTCATGATAGCGACACACAAGATTCGTTCGGCCACCGCGATGCTTTTGCATTGGATGTGTTAAACGGTCTCAGCGCACAACCGAAGTCCCTTTTGTCGAAGTATTTCTATGACACAATTGGAAGCCGACTTTTCCAGCGCATTACGGAACTGGAGGAGTACTATCCCACTCGCTCGGAACTTGAAATCCTTCAGACCAACAAAACCGAAATCGCGCGCTACGTTGACTATGGTTCATTCAACCTAGTGGAGCTGGGTGCCGGTTTCAGCGAAAAAACCACTACGCTGCTCAAACACTTCATCGATATGGGGCTCGATTTTCAATATGTGCCCATTGATATTTCAGAGTCAGCCATGAAGTCTCTTGTGGACACCCTGGAGAGGCGCATTCCCGCGCTCCAAGTGAACGGCATCATCTCGGACTACTTTACCGGAATGAAATGGCTGAACAACAGGTCGGGGCGAAAGAACCTCGTCATGTTCCTCGGCTCCTCCATTGGCAACTTCAGCAACGCTGAAGTGGGGAAATTCCTTCGGAGCGTATGGTCTTGCCTGAAGCATGACGACCTGATGCTCATCGGCTTCGATTTGAAAAAAGGAATCGATATGCTGATACGCGCATATAATGACAAAGAAGGTGTGACCAGGGACTTTAACCTGAATCTTCTCAACCGGATCAATCGTGAGCTTGGCGGACAATTCGATCTCTCGACCTTCAGACATTTTGGGACGTACAATGTTTTTTCAGGCGCGATGGAGAGTTATCTCATCAGCCTCCAGAAGCAGTCAGTATTCATCGAAAAAATCGGCAGGGCGTTTGAATTTGAACCCTGGGAGCCGATCCATACCGAGTTCTCCCAGAAGTACCTCGCGAGCGATATCGATGCGATGGCGAAAGCAAACGGGTTTGAAGTATTTGAGCATTTCTTCGATTCGAAGTACTACTTTGCCGATTCTATGTGGCGGGTTCATAAACCGACAAAGCCTGCGACCAAGCATATTCCTGACAGAAAAGGCGTCACGCTGGTTCACTAACCTCTCCTCGTTCGGGGTCATCCGCATCCCGGACAAATCATTCCAGCTGAGAACAATAATTGCGATCGTTTCTCGATACAATTGTGATCTCCTGTTACTACCTTCCTCAGCAAACTGATTTGAATCCATGACCCAGACGTCTACACGACAATTTCATTGGCCCGAATACTTGATGGAGGCGGCAGAGCTTGCCCTCTTCATGATCTCTGCTGCTGCGTTCGGAACGTTGTTGGAGTATCCCGGATCCCCGGTTCGCCAAATGATTCACGATCCATTCATTCGAAGAGGATTGATGGGGATCGCGATGGGGGCGACCGCAATCGGCATTATCTATTCTCGTCTCGGAAAACAATCCGGTGGACACTTCAATCCGGCAGTAACACTGACTTTCCTTTCATTGGGGAAGGTGAAGAGACTTGATGCAGCCATGTACATTGCTGCACAATTCGTTGGAGGAGTCGGTGGGATCTTAGTTTCCTCCTTCTTCCTGAAACAAATGCTCGAAAGCCCGACAGTACGCTATGTGGCAACCGTTCCAGGCAACCTGGGCATTGGTGTCGCCTTCGTTTCTGAATTTGCCATTTCGTTCATACTCATGAGCATCATTCTTATAGTATCCGGGCGGGAGAAAATTGCGCGATACACGGGCGTGGTTGCCGGTGTTTTTGTTGCGTCATACATTCTTCTGGAAGCTCCGCTTTCAGGCATGAGCATGAACCCGGCCCGTACGTTCGGCTCGGCCCTTCCTGCAGGAATATGGGATGCACTCTGGATCTACTTCACCGCCCCGCCACTCGCTATGCTTTTTGCAGGATTTCTCCACAAGACTCTCGCATCAAAAAACCCCATCGCCTGTGCAAAACTCCATCACGACAACGAATATCGATGCATCCATTGCGGGAAAGGGATGTGATCAAATCTTCCCGGATTTGAGATAGTCTGGTGAACATTGCAACGTATCTTTGCAAAGGAAAAACACCAAACATCATTCTCACTCATTTTTGAAGGAATTACACCATGAAGAAACGTCCCATTATTATTGGCATCGGCGTTGCAGTTCTTACACTCGGCTGGTATGCATTCAGACCGGAGCGGCTGTTCGTGAACGAAGTGGTCAATGAATCGTTCCCGGCAGCAAAGGCCGTCTCGGAGGGAGAGCCACAGCTTCTCACGAAAGGCGATTTTCACGGAGTTGCCCACGAGGCGAAAGGTACAGCAAGTATTTACAAGCTTGCGAACGGAAAACGCGTCCTGCGATTCACCGATTTTGAAACATCGAATGGCCCGGATGTCCAGGTATACCTTGGCGTTGCCAAAGATGCTAACGATAATGCAACAGTCACCACTGCAGGATTTCGGAACCTCGGCCCGATCAAAGGCAACAAGGGAGATCAGAACTATGACATTCCTGAAGATGTCGATATTCAGAAGGTCAACTCCATCACCGTGTGGTGCCAGCGTTTTGGCGTGAATTTCGCAACGGCGCCACTCGCGGGTAGTCAAGAACCTAAGACACTGAGCCGCGGCCAATTTCACGGCGCCTCGCATGAAACACGTGGAGTCGCGACCATCTTCCAACTTGGGGACGGCAAACGTGTTCTTCGGTTCACGGATTTCGAAACATCCAACGGTCCTGATGTGCAGGTATACCTTGGTGTCGCCCCCGATGCAAAAGATGACGAGACAGTGACCAAGGCAGGGTTCTTCCATCTGGCGGCATTGAAAGGAAACCAGGGAGATCAGAATTACGACATCCCGGCTGACGTCGATCTGTCCAAGTACAAGTCGGTCACCGTATGGTGCAGGAGATTTGGGAAAAACTTCGGAACGGCTCCGCTCAGCAACGGGACGGTTGCAGTCCGATAAGAATCTACATTGGCCAACAGCGAGGTGGGGCCTCGTTGGCGATGAAAGACGCCCGGCGCATGCGTGCCCGGGCGTCTCTATTTATCGGGAACGACCGTCACTCGAAGAGTCCCCGTTCGTCGATCAATCGTTTGATGCTCTTCACCTCAACAGGTGTCAAATCTGTTAAAACCTCAGCACCACTGGCGGTAATGACTACGGTATCTTCGAGGCGGAGGTGAATCTTCTTTTCCTTGTCCTCGATGATCGGTTCCACGTTGAAGACCACACCGGGTACAAACGGTTCGTCGCGTGGCCCAACGTCATGAACGGCCATGCCAACATGATGACCGACGTATCCAAACCAAAATTTCCCGAAGCCGTGCTTCTCATACGCCGCTTTGCCAACTGCCTGCATGTCCGCATAGGTCACTCCCGGCCTCATCATTGCAATAATATTGGCGCGCGCCTCCTTGATACACTCATACATCTTTGACTGATACTCGTCAAATGTGCCATTCACCGGCCACGTGCGGGTGATGTCGGTGACATAATAGGCCAAATCCGGAGCGTAGTCGAGCAAAACTACATCACCCGACTTGAGTGGGTGGTTGTTTGCATTGTAATGCCATGTGAGTCCACGCTCTCCGGATGCCACAATCGGGAGAAAGGCCGGATTCTGTTGACCTTTGTATTGATAGTAGAAATCGCACGCGGCGGCAAGTTGATACTCATAAACCCCGGGCTTTGTGATCTTCATTGCTTCGTTGAACCCGAGAGCCCCGATCCGGCCGCATTCTCTCAGGACAGCAATTTCTTTTTCATCCTTTACCCAGCGCATTCTGTGGATGATCGAAGAAATGTCCTTTACAACAATTTCCGGGAAACGCTGCTTGATCAGGTTGGCGAAGTTTGTTTCCTTCGGCACCCTTCCATCCCAAGGATCGCCGATACGCTTCATCCGCGTTTGATACCCACGGTCCGGGCTCATTCCTGCGGTCTCTTCAGGTGCGAGGTAGAGATACACTGTTGGCGCATTCATTAACGTCCAGCCGAGGGATTGAGTCAATTGGTCCCGTGAAACCACCCGATCAACTTTGTACAACTCAGCCGCCTCTTTCCCGGGCTTGAAGCGGGCTTCTTCTTTGATATCGTTTGGAATATCTTCCGGAACCAGCAGAGTTGAAGTGTGCCTTTTTCCATTGATGATCAACGCTGCGTCCGGCACTTCCACACCGGTCAAATAATAGAATGTGTTATCCTGCCGGAACTTGATGTACGCCTCCGGCATTTCCGCACCAATAAAAACGGCAACATCATCCCCAATTGTTTCCATGACCGCTGATCGCCGCTTTGCAAAATCGTCTGGCGTAAAATACTTCCACATATCCTGAGTACGGGTAATGGAACTCGATACAAACAAGAGAATCCCTATAGCAAAGAATTTCATACATACTCCAAGAAGTGAATCGACTTACTTCGTTTGTGACACCTTCGACCGAATTTCCTGAAACCAGTTCAACACAACTCGAATCTGTTGATAGGCAGACGGATTCTTGGAGAGAGTCGTGACAAACCCTTGACCGTTCGGTAGAACATCGTAACTGATTCCGCTATCAACCGGTAGTGCCTGGTATTTGTCAAACAACTGACGCGGTTGGCCTACCACAAATCCACTTGACGTCGATACCGAGACTGCCATCATGCGCTGGCCGCTTGTGTAGTAGAGTGTTCGTCCGTCAGGAGACCACCTAGGTTCAGTGCCTCCCTGTGTCGACACCTGCCATTTACCGCCACGATTCGGGAAGGGCTGAACATACACCTGGTACGTGCCGGACTCGTTCGAGATATAGCTGAGCCACTTACCGTCGGGAGAGAGGGATGCCTGCCACTCATCGTATTGAGTTGCCAGGAAAGGCCAGGGCTTGCGATCTCCTGACAGGGGAAGAACCCAGATGTCGGATTGATTGCCCTGAACGCCCGATCGATCAAGTATCAGTGCAGATCCGTCACGTGCGTAGTTGTCGACGTACGCCCGGCCCAGCCCCTGCGAAATCAGATCAGCTTCTCCGCTTCCATCAGCGTGTCTCATATGAATCTTCCCTCCTACTTCGGTCGCAGAAGTAAAATAGGCAATCCTTTTTCCATCAGGCGACCATGTTGGCGTACGGTTTGTCCCCCCGAATGTCAGCCTGCTCAACGTCGACCGTACTACATCGAATACCCAAACATCAGAATCCTTGCCGGAGTGGATAACCACTGCAAGTCTCTTCCCATCAGGTGAAATGCGAGGTTCTGAATAAAGTTGTGCTTCTGGCGCAAGTTGGCTGCTCTTTCCCGTCGTATCAAAAACGGCCATGAAACGAGGTCCCCCAGCCACCTCGCCGGGAATATAGACGAGCGTTCCGTTATTCGCGATGCCATAGTGAACGACGCCGGAGGTTGGATCTCCATCGACTCCTTCAAGCACTGGAACCGGCGTCCCGGTGACTTCGAGACGGTCAGCGTTGAACGCGGAAGCATACAGAATCCCGCCCCGGGAATAGACAAGATGTCCGGTTGGAATGTAGCGTGCCGTGCTTGCCCCTTTCAGGATCACTTTTCTCTCACCGCTTTCAACGTTCACTGCTTCAATCGTTGCGTCCTCATAGTAGTCAGGGCTGCTGAATGTTCCCATGGTGAAGAGAATCGTTTTTCCATTCGGGAGGAAAGAAGGAGAGCGGTGGGTTCGTTCAAGTTTTACGCTATCCGGAATCGTCAACTGTCGGGCATCACCACCAACCTCGGGAACCAACCAGAGACCAGTGCTCGTGTGCGGGGTGTACGCGATCATTCCTCCTGTACCCCATGACACACCTCGATTGTCCAATGCGTCTGCGAGTTCAATGGGCGAACCACCGTTCACGGAAACCTTTTTCAGCTTTCCGCCGCTGAAGAAGGCGATCCAATTCCCGTCGGGAGAAAAACAAGGTGCTCCAGCGTCTTCGGTTCCCGGAATAACAACAGGATTGAACGAACTCACGTCCCGAAGATACAGTTTGCCGTTCGCTCGATACACGATGCGGGATCCGTCGGGAGAAATCGCAACAGAGGAATAGATGATGATATCGAGGGCGTCACCCTTCGGTAGATTGATTTCGAATTTACCGATCAGGGGCGACATCGCCGGCGACCGCCACGGATTCCATAGCGCCAGGATTAACGCGACAAACATGAGTCCAAGACCCCCCCACAGAAGAAGTGACTTCAGAGGGCGTTTTGATTGCGGCGCGTCGACCGTTGATGCCGTTGCGATCCTCGAAGATCCTGAGGAAGTCTTCAGCATGGTCTTGACTGCACGAAGATCGACGGGGATCTCCTGCGCGCTCTGATAGCGATCACCCGGGTCTTTCGCCATCATCTTCCTCAGGACGCGTTCGAGATCCATCGGGATGTTCGACCGGACACTCGTCAACGGTTCGGGATCCGTGTTGAGTATCGCGTAGAGAATCGACTGCTCAAACTCTCCCGCGAACGGCAGTCGACCCGTCAGCATTTCGTACAGAACAACGCCGAGTGACCAGATATCCGTCCGGTGGTCTACCTTCTCACCACGGGCCTGTTCGGGCGACATGTAGGACACAGTACCGAGCGTGCTGCCCTGTCGTGTAAGCAAGGATACGCCTTTCAACTTTGCCAGGCCGAAATCCATGATCTTCACCTGACCTTTGTCGGTCACCATCACGTTCGCGCCCTTCATATCACGATGAACAATCCCGCTTTCGTGTGCCGCGTGGAGACCCTCTGCTACCTGAACGGCGATGTCGATTGCCTCGGGGATCTTCATCGGGCCGGACTGGACCTTCTGGTGGAGACTTTGTCCCTGGACGTATTCCATTGCAATGAAGCGTTTGCCATCATGCTCGTCGATCGCAAATACCGTTGCTATATTAGGATGATTGAGTGCAGCGGAGGCCTGTGCCTCGCGTGTGAACCGCTCGCGTTCTTCTTCGCTCGCAAGTGCCTGCGGTGGAAGAAACTTCAGTGCCACAGTGCGCTTGAGCTTTGTGTCCTCGGCCTTATAGACGACACCCATACCGCCCTCACCCAACTTGTCAAGGATTTTGTAGTGCGAAATTGTTTGTCCGATCATGTTCCTTTGTACTCCAGTGATAGTAAAGTAATATCATCGGTTTGAATTCCCTTGCCAATAAACTTGAGCACGTCAACGACGACCCCGCGAACGACGTTCTTGAGGGAATC
>QKGJ01000384.1 GCA_003251275.1 Ignavibacteria bacterium | reverse complement strand
ATAACCAAAAACATAATCTTGTTCCTCACTGAAATTCTGGCCTGGTTGTGCAAAGACTTGCCCAAATACCAGTCCAATCAGCAAGCTTATCAAAAGCATTCTCACAATCATAGAAACTCTATGCCGGGACTTAAAGTAAAGTATTAAATGGGTCTTTCAATTCCATTAATTTAATGGAACCATTTTCTTAAGTCAAGTACTTAATACGCGTTCTGATCAAGAATGATGTGAATTCCCAAGGCGGTGACAATCCCGACAAGGTTTCCAAAAGCATTAAACCCAGTCATTATTCACCCATGCCACCCCTTTGATCTCGTTGTTGTACGGTCGCAACAAGTCAAACGTTCCGTCGTCCTGCTACATTTTTCGCAGGTGTATTGGCTCTGTATTGTAGCACCTGCTAATGAGTCCGCAATAGAGCCTATTATTCCTGCGCTCACAACGATTAGAGAAATCTGAAAGAAGTTGCCATTCCGCAACCATGGACTCGAAGCGACAACGATGGAGAAACTACCACCGATCGATCCGAGAAACCCAAGTAACGAAATAGCGCCAGAACTCCCATTGGGAACTTCAACAAGCGACGTAGTCAACCCTGGTTTCCTATTTGAGAGCGTTCCGATTTCTGTCGCCCACGTATCAGCTGCCGCAGCGGAAGCACCCGAGAGATACCCCATATAGAATACCTGCAAGCCTGTGAACCACCAGACAATTACCACTGCCGAAGGCAATGAGCCATTGGCCATTACTTGCCAAAAATCTCGTGCACTTCCCTTATCAAAGTACAGGCTCGCAGACCGATTGGATTTGTTAGTGAACTGTGAAACGAGGCTGGAGAGGATAAAGAATGAGAGGATGGGAAGCGCAAATTGCCATTCACCGAGACCATAGATGATGACCGCAAGGAAAACTGCCCGAGCGATCCCGTGGCAGCGAGAAGCCGAAAGCGAAATGAGAGAAACGCCGCCCCTCCCGCAAGCACAAGAGCATAAAGAACGTGGAGGATGTCTATGACAAGCATCTACGACGCCGCAAGCACCCTCTGTATTCCCATGCAGCTAAGGCCGGTCGGGATGTTTCGAAGTCGAGTCGCGCTTGATCGCGCTTGAATCCGATTCATGTCTGAGCGAATCATTCTCCGGGAAAATTACCCCTAACTGACTTGACTCACCCTGATGCTCTGATTGAAAGCCGGCTTGGACTTGTCGTGCTGAGTTTATTGCCTCCTGCGCATCCGGCTCAACACTGAATGATGGAGAAACGGATATGCCGTTGTTTTCCGGAATAGCTGGATCTGAGCCTGCCGGTCCTTGAGCATTACTGACGCGAGGTTGTTCCTCAGTCATGCTCTCAACCTGTAGCTTCTTTTCCGCCGACCCGGGTAGTAATGGCGATTCAAACGATTTTTCTATCGGGATGAGCAAGGTATCCTGCAAGATACTGCCTTCTTCGGTAGGAACGTTTTGAAAGAAGGAATAGTAGCCAAAAATACCCGCGCCGAACATGATAAGGAGCGTCGTAGCAAATGTTGGAGTGAGAAATGGCGAACGCTGTTGTATAGTTCTTTCACCCGAGATCTTCCTCTCAAGCTGAGCTTCAAAATACCACGGTGCAGATTTCTTTGGCAAACTGCGAAGCAGTTTCCCGAGAAGGTCATTCCCTCCGTCGGGTTTCTTATGATGGTGTGGTGGCATGGTTATTCTTCCAGTAGGTCACGAAGCATCTCTTGTAACCGGGCGCGGCCCCGATTAATACGAGATTTTACTGTGCCAATGTTTATTCCGGTGATATCAGCAATTTCTTCATATGAAAGTTCTTGAATCTCACGGAGTACCAACACCTCGCGGTACTTCACCGCAAGCTGTTTGAGCGCATCCTGGATTCGCTCTTCTTTCAGCGACGAATCCGCCCGTACCTCAGGATCGGGTCGTTCATCTTGGATTTCGTAAGGACGACTATCATCACCCTTCTCGCCACCCTGAATGGAAAAGAAGATGCGAACCTTCTTCCTCCTGATATGCGATTTCGCCAAGTTCGTGGCAATCGTATAGATCCATGTGGAAAACTTTGCAATAGGTTTATACGAGTGCCTGCTGCGATGAACTCTTACAAATGTATCCTGCACCAGATCGTTACAATCATCCCAGCTCCCGACAAACCGAAAAAGGTAATTAGTGAGTGGATCCTTGAAGCGGTGTACCAATTCCTTAAATGCGGCCTCGTTTGAATTCTGGAACTCTGCAATTAATTGCTCGTCGGAAAGAGCGCTTACCGATCTCTTATCGGACGACAATTCTTTTACTCTATGACTCAAGCTTTGTTCCATCGGATGCATCAACTTTATGAGGTTGGTAACCCATTGGACATCAACGAATTATGCGACTGAACGTTTCGTAAGTAATTCGACCAAGAACAGCTGCATCACCTCCAGCGAGTCAGAAGAAGAAGTCTTCAAACGCTCATCAGCGATTACCAATCCTCGTATTGCGTCTTGAGTCTTTATGTCTCCGAAGTAACCAAGCGCTTCATGGTATTCACGAAGGAAGAACGGGTGAACGCCTGCCTCACGCGCCTGTTCCTGAGTCGATTTTCCTGCTGCCTGAAGGTCAGAAATCTTCATTAATGCCAGAAAATATCTGGTCAACATGACTATAATCATCGTCGGGCTTTCTCCGAATTCGATCATGTGCTGCAGGATCTCCATGGACCTGGCCAAATCTTGCTTACCAATTGCTTTCTGAAGAGCAAAAACATTGAAGTCTTTGGAAACACCAACAACCGCGGCTACGTCTTCTGCTGTGATCGATGATCGGTCGCCAATGAAAATGTACAGTTTGTCGAGCTCATTCTGGATTTCTCGGAGGGACGGATTCAAGTATTCTGCCAGAAGACTCACTGCATCGTTGTCGATGACTCTTCCTTGCTCTCGCACGCGTTTTCCAATCCATCCGATAATCTGATTCTCGTACATGGGCTTACATTCCATCACTAAACCGTTCTTCTTCACGGAAGTGAAGGGCTTCTTTCTCATGTCAACCGAAGACGCTATGAGGACAAGAATGGTCGTAGGAGAAGGATTCTCCAGGTAATTGGTTAGGAGCTCCTTTTCTTTCTCCTGGAGTGAGAGTTTCTCTATCCCACGAACAACAACCACGCGACGCTCCGAAACCATCGGATACGAGGAAGCATGCGAAACAACCTCGCGCACGGTCGTCTCACTGCCATACACAATATCGAGATTAAAACCCCTCTCCTCTTCCGTCAGACTCTTTTCGATGATCATCTTGGTGGCCTCGTCGGCAAGGAAAGACTCTTCCCCATGGAAGAGATACACCGGCGCAAAAAGCCCCTTCTCTATATCCCTCCGGAGTGAATCGTGTGTTGTTGAGTCCTTTGCCATTGATCATCCAATTGTGCGGATGTCTATTCCATTTCACCAGCCCGACGGATAGTGATCTTCTTAATGACGACATCTTTTAGGGGCCGATCATTAGTGGGGTTTGTTTCAACCTTGCCGATCGCCTGGACCACATCCATTCCAATCACAACTTTACCGAAAATCGTGTGCTTTCCGTCGAGCCACGGTGTAGGGGCAAGCGTAATGAAGAACTGACTCCCATTTGTATTCGGACCGGCATTCGCCATCGAGAGAATCCCCGCTCCAGTGTGCCGCAATGATGCAACGATTTCATCTTCAAATTTCTTTCCGTAAATGCTCTCTCCCCCCCGTCCCGTACCCGTCGGGTCACCTCCCTGAATCATGAAATTGTCAATCACGCGGTGAAAGATCACCCCGTTGTAATATCCCTTCTCCGCAAGCCCCATAAAATTCTTCACGGTTTTTGGTGTTTCCTTCGAGTTGAGTCCGATCTCAATCGTCCCCATGGAGGTTTCCATGATGGCAATGTCTTGTTCTGGCACTATTGATCCTTTCTGGTCTTTGGTAGTACTTGAGGAACACCCGTTGAGAACCAATCCTGCTTCAAGGGCTAAGAAAAATAATGAAAGAGTAACTCGCAGCATACGCGGCTTCCTCCTTTGATGTTAGAAATAATATGAGAATCCGAATTTAGCCCCGATTCCGAAAAAATCAAGGGCGACCGCATTTGGCCCCGGCGACCGACCCGCTTCATCCTTCAAGTTGCCGACAAAATCCCAACGCATCTCAAGCCCGAGAAAACCAAATAGATCTTCCCCGAATGCTGTGTTTGCCTCGAACTCCAAGAGAGAGCCGAGGCCTTTTCCGTTGTAAGAAGCATCGCCCAGGAGTGCTCCATTTGTCCTCAATTCTCCAAAATGATATCCGAAACCTATTCCAGCTTTAATGTTGTAAACACCTTCTTCAGCCAGAATGTATTGGAGCATCAACGTGGGCATCTGTAGAGTGACCGTGAACTCCGACCCGCCGAAAGGACCTGGAACCGTATACCCTCCAAGCAAGTATGCATACTCAAGTTTCAGCGCCCAGTCCTGGCTCAGCGGCACGCTTCCTGCGCCGAAGAATTCCACAACCGCCTTAAAATCAGACTCCCGTGTCCCGGCGGTCGCATTCACCAGTGCAACTATGTCGGGCGCATTCAGGTAACAAACCCCCATTCCGGCAGAGAGACCCGGCCTTGACCTCACTATGGTCTCCTCTCCCCGGGCTGAGATGAAGAACAGCAAGGTCATCAAGAGGGTAACCGAAAAAGTTTTCATCGTTCAGCCACCGAATCGGCAAGGACTTTGGAAACCTTGACATGGTCATGAATCAAGAAATACAAACCGACTATTGTTGTGATGAAGAAACCTGCTGCATGCGTCACTGTAGCATAGCTCAACGCAATGGAATGAGACACACCAAACAATTTGATCAGAGTCTGAGATGTGAAAAAATGGTATGTTCCCGTTCCTCCCGGCGTGGGAACAGCAAAACCTATGCTCGAAATTGCCAGTACCACAATTGCAGCACCGAAGCCGAGCGTTTCCTGGAAGTCAAATGCCCAAAAGGCGACGAACATCATCAAGACGTAGAGGAACCATATGAGACCGCTTGATACTACAATAGGAAGAAATGTCGCTGGAGAGCGAACAAACAGGAATCCATCGAGAAATGAATGTGCCGCCCTGTTCAGACGATCGCTCCATCGATCAGGAAGCAATGCCTGAATTCTTATGATCACTGTCTCAGCAATATTGCGCTTCAAAACAAGTATGACAATAATTGCAAGCAAAGAAACGGTAGCAATTGTTGTAACAACGCTGGCCCGCTCTAGCCACGGAAACGATTCACGCAAAGGGCCCTGGTAAAACAACGGAAGGAGTCCGAGGAGAGACAGAAACATAAGGATATCGAGAATCCGTTCAACAACAATCGTCCCGAACACACTTGCCTTTGGAATTGACTCCATCGTCCCGAGAGCATACGGCCGGGCAATCTCTCCCGCTCGCGGTAGAAAGTTGTTCAAGAAATATCCCACCATGACACCGGAAAAGAGATTGCGCATACCGATCGGATGTTTGATAGGCAGGAGCAAATAGCGCCAGCGAAGCGCCCGTGCCAGATGACTGAGCATCAGACATGCGAGCATGGCGAGGATCCATTCGTACCTTGCATGCCGTGCCGCTTCATAGACCTCCCCAACATCAGTTTTTTGAAACGAGAGAAAGAGAAAGAGTCCGGTGAGAAGAATACTAATAAAATATTTGAGAGAGGTTCGGGAAAACAGGGTCATAATGTCTTTGTTGGTCAGGAGGAGTCTACACTTACCGCAAATCAACAACATCCACGTCGGCGGGGATTTGATAGATAAATCGACTATCGTCAAGCCCACTATTCAGCTTCACTCTTTCCACCGTATACCTCGTCGATTTTTCGTTGATATCCATGATCTCTGCTTTCCGAATGAGCCAATCGGAGTCATCGACCCACAGTTTCAATGATTGAAGGATGCCGTCATCCTTCTTCGGCACCAGCTTGAGCGCAACAACATTCATCCCTCCCAGCTTCTCTTCGCCTAGGAGCGTTGCAAAATAGTCTTCTGGTGCAGCGGCAAGTATGTTCTCCGGGGAGAGCGTTTTCTTGTTGTCCCTATAATTATCAATAAGTACCTGATTGTTCAATGACGAATAGGACCACACCGTCCTGCCGTCCGTGACAATGGTCTGGCGTTCCAGTTCGAGGCGGTACTTGTTTTCTTTCTTAAGAAAAAGTATCCCACGCTGTTGTTGCTTAATCCTGGAGAGAGTTACCTCTTGAGAAAAATTCAGCGTTGCATCAGAAATCGACTCGTATTTCTTCTGAATATGCTCCAGTACTTCTTTCGCAGTCTCGCCCCCACTCATGCCTTCGACAGAGATAAGCATAAGAAGAATGAACATACCCGACCGAGCAATTGTCTTCATCAGACCCCCAATAGTGACTCCAGTTCCGCTTCCGATTCCACCAGCACCTCGCGCGCTTTGCTGCCGTCGAAAGGTCCCACGATGCCTGCAAACTCAAGCTCATCCACAAGTCGCGCCGCTCTGGAATAACCAACTTTGAGCCTGCGTTGCAGGAGTGACACTGATCCCTGTTGGTGGCGGACAATGAGACGCGCTGCCTCTTCAAAGAGTTCATCCCGGTCAGATCCGTCCGAGCCGGAACCTTGCTTTTTCTTCTCGGCAACAGAGGGTAGCATGAATGGTTTTGAGTATCCCATCTGCTTACCAACATGTGCCATCAACCCATCAACCTCATCGGTCGATATGAAGGCATTCTGGAGGCGAACGGGTTTCGGGCTACCGCTAGCAAGGTAAAGCATATCTCCGTTCCCGAGCAGTTGTTCGGCGCCGTTCATATCTAGAATTGTTCGCGAATCGATTTTGGAAGCAACCTGATATGCGATTCGCGCAGGAAAATTGGCTTTGATCACTCCCGTGATTACGTCCACGGAGGGTCGCTGGGTCGCGACGATCAGGTGTACACCCACGGCCCGCGCAAGCTGGGCAAGACGTGCGATCGGCTCTTCCACCTCGCGAGCCGCGGTAATCATGAGATCCGCCAACTCATCAATAACCACGATGAGGTACGGCATCTTGGAATGAGTAACCGTCTCAGTATTCTTGAGCCTTCCGTCTGCAGCTTTCTCATTGTAGTCGACAATATTTCTTACTCCCGCGGCAGCCAGCTTGTCATATCGCTTTTCCATTTCGAATTCAACACCCTTCAACACTTGTACAGCATTGCGCGGGTTCGTGACAATCTCTTCGTTGATGTCGGGAGAGATGGCCAGGAAGTGCTTCTTCAGTTTGGCATATTGTGCAAGTTCAATTTTCTTCGGATCGATTATGACAAGCTTTAGATCGGATGGATGGAGTCTGAACAGCAGGCTTGCAAGAATTGTGTTGATCCCGACACTTTTTCCGGAACCGGTGGAGCCTGCCATGAGAAGGTGCGGCATCTTCGAAAGATCGTCGGTAAATACCTCGCCCGAGATGGTTTTTCCAAGCGCAAGTGGAAGATTTGCGTTTGAGTCCCGAAACTTCGCTGAGTTAATGACGCTTCGAATGGTCACAAGAGAACGTTCGTGGTTTGGAATTTCAACGCCGACGGCGGATTTTCCGGGAATCGGCGCCATGATGCGGATCCCCTTTGCTGCAAGCTTCAATGCGATGTCATTCTCCAGACTAACGATGCGACTGATCTTCACGCCCGTCGCAGGAACAAGCTCATACAAAGTTATTACCGGACCCGGCGTTACGCTGACACTTTCCAGTTCCACATCGAACTGTGCAAGGGTTGCCCGGAGGAGGTCTGCATTTGCTTTCAGTTCTTCCTCATCGACATCCTCTTTCCCTGCCCGTGGAGATTCAAGCAACTCCACCGACGGGAAGACATAATCGATCTCCTCAACTGTGTCCTGGCTGTCCGATGGAGTTGGACGATCGTCGAAATTCACCTCCTCCTCTGCCTGCGGGACTTCGATCTCCAACCGGAGAGCCTTTGCGCCTTGAGTCCCGACTAAATGTTTTTCCGGCGCCACTGGAATCTCGACCGAGGGTCTTTTGATTGTCGGCTCTTTCGGAATTCGAGCAACCGGTATTTCATCTTCGGACGGAAGAGAAATGGTGACGGCTGACTTTCTTGGAGGTTCCGGATGCAAATCCCGTTCATTGAACCGGTCTCGCCAATCTCGATTTCTTGAAACCAACCGGTCTTTGATTCTTCCAAACCAATCAAGACTTTTCGAGAAGACCAACTTAAGTTTTTCCGTCAGTGTGTGAAGGTCGAGATTGATTGCAAAAATTGCGGTCACAACGAAAGCGGTGAAGAGCACAATCGAGCCGCCTGCTCGTCCAAGCAATTGTGCAAAGATCCCGGAGGAGAAGTCTCCAATCACGCCGCTCCACTCCATGCCGATGGTCTCCGGAAAAATCAATCTGATCATTCCAAAAGAACAGGAAACAAGAAAAGCGGTGATGAGAGTGTAGTTGGTGACAGCAATGAGTCGCGAGGAGAGATTATTCCTGAGGAGTGACCATCCCCAGATGAAAACGAGAATTGGCAAGCAAAGAATCACATAGCCAAGTGTTGACTTAATCAAGAAGTCAGAAGTAAGGGCGCCGACCAAACCGAGCCAATTGTGAGTTGTGTCGGATTTTGCTTTCGCAAGGGGATCACCGGTAAAGACGTGAAAAAGGTCTTTTGCGCCGATGTCAACGTTTGCCTCATCTGCAAGATCATACGAGATTAGGGCGATGAAAACGAGAACTGCCATCGTCATGAGAAGCACCGCTATTACGGATGCCTTCTTCGATGAGCCATCATTTGACGATCGCCTGACAGAATTCCTCTCTGTTCGCAAACGATTTTGTTGTGCCATAGAACTCACCTATGCTGAGATCTGAACTCCGGTTTCCGGCCTCAATGAATCTGCTTTCAGCTTTACTGCATTGCCGATCAACTGGGGGACGACGGAAAATGCATCGACCTGGGAGCATAACGAGAGGTCATCGCCGAAGCCGATGCTTTGGAGGTATTTTCCGTGTTCCGTGCCTTTGACCATCTTGTGAATATTTCGTCCCAGACTCTTGTGCAGGGTTGCTGCGGCAAGCGCGCTGTCGGAAAGGTCTACACTACTAGTTTTTTCATCTGAAACCATGCGCACGAGCATGCCTGCGCAAATCGTGTCTTCCAGTGAGAGCAACCCGCTTTTTCCCGCACACAATATCGTAACATCCGAATCATCCTTCTCCACAGCCTCGGCCACGGCAGTGATGTTGACGAACCCGCACACGTAGAGCGTCCGCGCATACCGCGCACGTTCGATTGCAAGCGAACCATTTGTCGTACAGAAAATAATAACCTTCCCCTTGATCTTTTCTTCGGCATATTCAGCGGGGGAATTGCCGAGATTAAAACCGTCAATCATCTTCCCATTTCTTTCGCCACCGCGCAAGATTGCGTCCCCAAACAAGCTTCCAGAGATCTTTACGGCTCGTTCGATCGAAGCAACGGGGATGATCTCTCTCGCTCCGTTTTGCAGTGCCGTTGCGATCGTCGTGCTAGCCCGCAGCACATCGACAACAACAATCTTTTTGTCCCGAAGTGTAAGGTCATCGGTCTGGTGCGGGCTCATGAGCAGGTCGATACGCATTAGACTTACTTCTTCAGAAACGGGAGTTTTACAACGGTTGCCGGAATCTGCTTGTTGCGAATCGATACGTGAATGACTGATCCCGGTTGCGAAAATTCTATGGGCACATACCCCATGCCTATCCCTTTTTCCAGAGAGGGTGAAAAAGTTCCTGAGGTTACCACACCAGATTGATTTCCGTTACACCAAATGGTGTAACCTTGTCGAGGGAATGCTTTATTCTCAAACATGAAGCCTACTAACTTGCGCTTGAGTCCCGTTTCTTTTACGCGGATCAATGCATCCCTTCCGCAGAACTGCGCTTTTCCCAGCTTCGTTAACCAATGTAGACCCGCCTCGAGAGGATTCGTGGTTTTGTCGATGTCGTTACCGTACAGGCAAAATCCCATTTCGAGACGAAGCGTATCGCGCGCACCCAGTCCTGCCGGTGAAATGGAGTACTCTTTCCCTGCCTCCATTATCGCATCCCACACTTTTGTTCCCGTTGAGGGATCAGATGAAAAATACATCTCAAAACCGAGTTCACCTGTATATCCCGTTCGCGAGATGGTCATCGGAACCCCGACAATCTTTCCCTGGAGGAACGTGTAGTATTCAAGTGACGTGAGATCTGCGTCGCTAAGTTTTCGCAATGTGTCCAGTGATTTCGGGCCCTGAACAGCGAGCAACGAAGTTGCATCGCTCTTGTCCGTCAAAGTCACGTTGCCCGAAAGATGTGAGCGCATCCATGCCAGATCTTTTTCAATATTTGAGGCATTGACAACGAGGAGAAAGGAGTCCTCGAACCGGTAGACCAGAAGATCGTCAACAATGCCCGCATCGTCATAACACATCGCGGAATATTGAATTTTCCCGGGTGTCAGTCTGGAAGCATCGTTCACTGTAATGCGCTGAACAAAATCGAGAGCATCAGCTCCTCGTACCTCCACTTCACCCATGTGTGATACATCGAAAAGGCCAACTGTTTGTCGAACGCGCCGGTGTTCTTCGATGATGCCGGCATATTGCACTGGCATCTCATAGCCTGCAAATGGAATGAGCTTCGCGTCAAGGCGAGAGTGGATTGGATGAAACGCGGTGTGTTTCAAAGTCATGAAGAGGCGTACAGACTATTTTTGTTCGATACGATTCGCGCTTCCATCGCGTTCTGAGCGCTTAGTGGAAGGAATCGGTGACATCTTTCCCCTGCTTCACGGAAAACCCACGGAATTCTCCAATCGGGATTGATGCATCCGCCTCCACGGTGACGAGGACAAAATATCGAAGCATCATTTTTTGAATTCGGCTGGGAAAGCCGTCCTTCAACTGCAATGCAATCTCTGGATTGACACGGAGAAGTACTTTTCCCTCATGGGTTTCCGCCCTGAAGCGGCGAATCCATCTCTCCAGTTTATTGATGGAGGAGGTCTTTGTGCGTACCAGTCCCGTGCCTCCGCAGGAAGGACACTGCTCGGAAAAGCTGTGGAGAATGTTCTGACGGATCCGCTGGCGAGTGATTTGCACGATTCCAAATTCGGTCATCGGCAGCACTGTCACTTTCGCGCGGTCTTTCCGAAATTCCTTTTTCAGTTCGTCATACACTTTACGCTTGTTCTTCTCATCTTCCAGGTCGATAAAGTCACAGACAATAATCCCGCCGATGTCACGGAGACGCAATTGACGGCAAACTTCGCGTGCAGCTTCAAGGTCCGTGCGAAGGGAATTTAATTCCTGCTCCCTCTTTGCCGCGTACCGACCACTATTCACATCGATGACCACCATTGCTTCGGTGGGCTCAATAATGAGGTAGCCTCCACTCTTCAGCCAGACCTTTCTGCTGAGAGAATTCTCGATCTCTTTTTCAACGCCATACGTATCAAAGATCGGTCTTCGATCTTTGTGTAATTCTACTTTGTCAAGAAGTTGCGGCGATGTATATCGAACATAAGCACTGATCTCCCTGAAGAGTTTCTTCGAATCGACAACCACGCGGGACACTTCGTTAGAAAAAAGGTCTCGGATAACACTGGAGGTCGTGGTCATGTCTTTGTAAAGGAGCGCCGGCGCTTTTTCCGACTTAATGCTCTTTTCAATTTCGCGCCAGGTACTGATTAGATCCTCGAGATCTTGTCGAAGGAGAGTATCATCTTTTCCTTCTGCAACAGTTCGAATTATCACCCCGAAGCCTTCAGGCAAGATTCCTTGCACGATTTTGCGCAGCCGTCTCTTTTCTTTGAAGCTATTGATTTTCTTGGATATGCCAATCTTCCCGTCAAATGGAAGGAGGACTAAAAAGCGGCCTGCAAGAGAAACCTCGGAAGTGACTCGCACTCCCTTCTTTCCCACGGGCTCTTTTGTTATCTGGACAATGATGTCCTGCCCTTTTTCGAGGCGGGGGTTTTCTCGGCGAGGTGGTCGACCGTTGTCTTTCGCCGGGCGGGATTCATGCTGTTTCTGCGCCGAAGTGACTTCCTGGGTTGTTGCTCCACCAGCGGCGGCCTGGGCGACCCCGCCGTTTTCTTCATCTTCTTCTCCCTCGTCATCTCCTATCATGGCGCTGTACTCACTGAACCTATTGCCAATATCGGAGAAATGAAGGAATCCATCCTGTGTAAGGCCAATGTCGATAAAAGCTGCCTTGATACCCGTCATCACCTTCGCAACCGTACCGAGATAAATGTCGCCGACCATCTTCTCCTTGTGAGCACTTTCTACAAAGAGTTCGGCAAGACGACCTTCCTCGGTTATCGCAATGCGCGTTTCATTGTCCGCCGCATTGATAACTATTTCTTTCTTCATACCTGATAACTCGTTCCAACCTTTCTTGTATGAGGCTGAGCCCCATCTGATTATTTCTCCTGCACAAAGGAACGAAACAGGACAGCCTCCAAGGCACCAGCCTCAGAGTTAGCTCCCAAATAGGAGGTTAATTTCCGAATCTTTCACTGTCCGGATCGTTTACCCTTCGGACAAACTGATCGCCGGTCAATTCTTGGCGTAGCGCGGATGACCTTCACCCAACGCATCAGCTATCCATAGCTAAGTTAGTAAAAAACTATGCGCTTTGCAAGATTGCGCCCCTACCGTCTCAAATACAAAAAGAGGTCAAGCTACCCTGTGTCACACCTTTGGTAACCGACCGTTGCTTCCTTCCGGACCTGGCGGGGTTAAGTTACTTGCAGTTGCACAGGACTTGACCTCTAGTGGAGCTGATCGGGATCGAACCGACGACCTCCTCGTTGCGAACGAGGCGCTCTCCCAGCTGAGCTACAGCCCCTTTGCAGAACCTGGACAAAGATACCGCATTTTTTTCAGACAATCAACGAATGGACACTAACCTGATAGGTGAACTCACCTACCGGTTTTCGTTGTTAGGCTTTCCGAATGCCTTAGATTCAACTCTTCCTTGACATGCAAACACCTTTTGATTACTTTTTTAAGTCATACTGTAGCATTTCAAACGGTTTGTTCGCAAAACATGGCAACTCAAAATAATGAAAGGCCTTTGTCGGATCGGGAGAGCACCGTTCTGCACTACGTTGTGCACGATTTTATCGAAACTGCCACTCCAATAGGTTCCAGGTTCATTTCAAAGAGGCATGAGGACGAACTTGGGCTAAGTTCCGCGAGTATTCGGAATGTCATGTCCGACCTCGAATACATGGGGTACATTAACCATCCGCATACTTCGGCTGGAAGAGTCCCGACTGATCGAGGCTATCGGTATTACCTCGATAACCTCATGAAGATGGAAAGCCTGCCAACGGAGCAGCAGGAAGACATCAAAAGAGGCCTTGACGCAGCCGAAGAAAGAGAGTCAATACTCAGGGAAACCTCAAAGGTTCTGAGCAAGATCTCTCATCAGTTATGTGTTGTCAGCTCGCCTCAACTGAGCGCCGGGACAATCGAGAAAATGGAGATGATACAGGTCAGCTCGAACAGGGTGATGGTCATTATTTCCATTAAGTCGGGACTTGTACAAACGATCATGATGGAAGTCTCGTCAGAGATTCCAAGGGAAAAACTTGACTACACCGCCAGAATCCTGAATGAAAAACTTGCCGGCTTGACAATTAAGGAGGTTCGGGAGTCCTTCGTGGAGCGACTGAAGGATTCTAAAGGGGAGGATTCGGGATTGATTCGCCTCTTCGTGGATTCTGTAGACAAACTCTTTACTCGGAACAGATCCGAAAAGCTGCATATCTCCGGAACGGAGAGCATTCTTGACCAACCTGAATTTGTAAACCCGAGTGAGTTTCGAGGTATCATTGAGTTAATCAGCAACGAGGAGATTATTATTCACGTTTTGGAAAAACAGGAAGGAAAGCCAAAGGAGATTCGAGTGTCGATCGGTTCGGAGAATGATGACGAAAAGCTCTCCCAGTACGGTGTGATAACGTCGATGTACACTGTGGGAGACACTTCCGGTTCCATTGGGGTGATCGGTCCGAAGCGAATGCACTATTCAAAGATGATCCCTCTGGTCGACTATGTCGCCAAGACAATTTCTGATATGTTTGACAATTCTAGTCGTATCTAACACATGGGGCATAATGACTGAAGGTAAGGCAACAACAAACGACACAAGCAACAAAGATAAGGATGAGAAGAAGGACGAATCAGTCCAACGAGAGGAAACAACCCAGCCGTCCGAATCGCTCTCTGAAGAAACTTCCGGAGAATTAACCGAACTGGAGATCCTGCAGAAGAAAATCGAAGATGTTCATAAAGCTGCAGATAGTTACAAGGACCAGTTTCTGCGCAAGGCTGCTGAGTTTGAAAATTACAAAAAGCGAACCGATGGCGAGCGTATTGAGCTCATCAAGTATGCAAATGAGCGGTTGATTTCCCAAATTCTTCCGATCCTGGATGACTTCCAGCGATCGATGAAGGCTGGATCAGCAAAGCACGATTTCGACCAGTTCTACAAGGGGATCGAACTTGTTGCTAACAAACTTGCGAAAGTGCTTGAGGCGCAGGGTCTGAAGGCATTCGACTCTCTGGGGCAACCGTTCAATGTGGATTTCCATGACGCACTTTTGCAAAGCCCATCTTCCGATGTCCCGCCGAACACTGTTGTGGAAGAAGTAGAAAAGGGATATCACCTTCATGATAAAGTTCTACGCCACGCAAAAGTAATTGTCTCGAGTGCTCCGGAAACCAATGAAGAGGGTCAAAACAGCCCGGACGGCGAGGAAACAGAAGCGAAGAAAGCAACAGAATGAGCAAACGAGATTACTACGAAGTTCTGGGGATTCAGAGAAACGCATCTGCGGATGACATAAAGAAATCCTACCGCAAGCTTGCGATGCAGTTTCATCCAGACCGCAATCCTGGCAATGCAGAGGCTGAATCAAAGTTCAAGGAGGCGGCAGAGGCGTACGAGGTCCTTCGGGATCCCGACAAGAGGCGGAGATATGATCAGTTCGGGCATGATGGGCTGCGTGGAACCGGAGCCGGACGACCGTTTACCGACGTTAATGACATTTTTAGCACCTTCAGTGAGATCTTTGGCGGCGGCTTCGGTGGCGGTTCGATCTTTGACGATGTGTTCAGTGGTGGTGGAAGTCGTCAACGGCGTCGGTCTGGAGGTGGATCACCGGGGTCTGACCTGAAACTCAAGCTGGCTCTTTCCCTTGAAGAGATTGCCCTTGGAGTGGAAAAGAAGATAAAGATCAAAAAGTGGAAGCTCTGTGAAACCTGCCATGGCTCTGGGGCAAAGTCTTCCAACGCAAAAACAGCCTGTCCACAATGCGGAGGAACAGGGGAACTGCGTCAGGTCTCGCGCTCGGTCTTTGGGCAATTTGTCAACATTACCGCCTGCAATAACTGCGGTGGAGAGGGGACTATCGTTCGGGATCCATGCACAACATGCGGTGGCGAAGGGCGGGTACAGGGGGAAAGCACAATCAAAGTCAGCATTCCCGCGGGAGTCAGCGAAGGAAACTATATTCCACTGCATCGCGAAGGAAATGCGGGGCGTCGCGGCGGTCCCGCCGGCGACATTATTGTAGTCATCGAGGAGGAACCGCATCCGGTTTTCACCCGCAATGGCAACGATGTAATCCTTGACCTGCTCGTGAGCTTTCCCGAGGCAGTCACCGGGGCTGATGTCGAGGTTCCAACTCTCAACGGTCGTGCAAAGTTGCGTGTTGACCCGGGAACTCAGTCAGGGAGAATTCTCCGGATGCGCGATAAAGGAATCCCTCATTTGAACAGCCATGGACGGGGCGACCAGCTTGTGCGGGTGAACGTCTGGGTTCCCACAAGAGTGAATTCGAAGGAGCGTGATCTTCTCAAGGAGCTCTCCGAGTCTGACAATATCAATCCGAAAGACGGGGATAAGTCGGCAAATTCCGACAAGAGTTTCTTCGGCCGGATGAAAAAAGCGTTTTCGTAATTTCTTCTCCCCGTTTCTTACACCGTTACTCTATTGGCGCCAGGCATGTTCTCGTCACTGCAGGAGAAGCTCGGCTTTTCGAAAAACGAAATCATCGTCGTTCTTCTCCTTTGTGTTGCCTTTTTGATCGGTGTGGGAATTCAATGGCTCAAGGCCCCCCACGCCCAGGATCAGGAGGAACAATTCAATTATCACGAAATAGAAAAGGAGTTCCTCGAACTTTCACGACGCGACTCTCTGGAACGGGCAACGCGTCAGGATTCTACCCGGGAAGAAAGGAGAAAAAACCTCACACCACACAGCATTGACCTCAACACTGCAACAAAGGAAGAACTGCTCCTGCTGCCGGGTATTGGAGACCAATATGCCGACAGAATCATACTCTCTCGCGAGGATACCGGTAGGTTTAGGTCGATCGAGGAAATAATGAGAGTAAAAGGAATCGGGAAAAAAACTTTCGAAAAGATTCGTCCGTTCATTACTATTGGAAGGAAACCTCACTAGACGTGAGGCTCTATTGAAACGGAGAACCTCCGGGAATTGGCAACGCACCCTCCTCCACAATCTCAATATCCGTCCCCTGAATCCACTCTGCCTCTGGAAGAACCGAACGCTGCGTCCAATCCTGGGCAACGGCCGATGCCTCAGCACTCGGAATCATCTGAATGGTTTCCCACGGACAGTACTTCACACACAGCTTACAACCAATGCAAATGTCAAGATCAATTTCGACAAGCTTTTTGTGCTGGTCGTAGTCCGGACCGGGAACAGTGAGAATGCAGTCTACGGGACAGAACTCAATACATACTTCACAGCCAGTACATCCTGATTGATCGATAATTGCCAGTTCTCGAGGGCGTTTCTTTGGTTTGACCGCGTCTGCCATGTGAGGCCTTTATTCGAATTGAAGAACGGTGGGAATTCCCCGATCAATTAACTGAAAAGGGTGAAGAATTTCAACCCGTGTATTGCACCTTCCGAATCCGTCAGTTTGAAAAACAGTTTTGTTGTCTTGTCAGGAATTGACTACCGGCAAGAATATGCAACTCGCCCAAGGGTGTCCATCAATCTTGGAAAGCGTGCTGCAAAAGAAACAGCCGACCCAGCGAGCGATGGATTTTTCAAGAAGGGTGAAAAGAAAACGTTTGGCATCAAGTGAGACTTGATGAAGGATCGACTCGGAGCGGTTGCTCCTGCATCCACAATTGAGAGCCCCGCCGAGATTCCATCCTGTAAAGCAAAAAAGACCCCTTGCCCGGTAAACGGCTCCACCGTCTGTCTCGCATCGCCAATGAGCCGTGCTCTCGCTGCTGTCACACGTGATCGACGAGGTTGAATGGGAAAGGCTGTCACCACGTCATCAGTGGGAGCGCAATTGCGTGTTCTTCTCCTCGCTTCCGGGTTGGCATGAAGTGTTTTGTGAAGAAATAATGAAAAGTCTTTTCGCGCAAGCGCCACCAGATCCGGGGTAGACACCATGCCGATTGTTGCTGTTTCATCGCCTGAGTTGACGACACCAGCATAGCCATAGTCGAAAAGGTACATCTCCACGCTGTCTTCGACAGCTTCCTGATACTGCGTGTGCCATTGTATTCCACATCGGTGATTGGAAAACGGCATTGTCTGTGCATGACCAGAACTCCGTAGCCGTTCAGCAACCTTCGAGTTTCGTCCATCAGCACCAATAAGTTCCCGGCACCGGAATCTCGATGTCGATGTGTTGTTCTCGCTCCTGAGTGTAACTTCCCAGCCATCTGCCAATTGTTTCACATCTGAGAACTCACCATGTAGGAGCTCCGCTCCACTTTCTCGAGCCTGACGGAGGAGCAAATCATCAAGATCGCTCCTTGGTATGCTGAAAAATGGGTGCCGCGGGTTCCACGGAAGGGAAACAGCAATCTTATCTCCATTCATGTTCGTCACAGAAATTTTGCGAATTACGCGCTGCGGAAGTTGACGCAATTGATCGCCAACGCCAAGCCTCTCGAAGAGGGGCCATATGTGCGGGTAAATGCAGTCGCCGCATATTTTCAGTCGGGGAAAGGCTGCTTTTTCTAGAACAAGCGTTCGGAGCCCCGATTGGGCGAGTATGGTCGCGCATGAGGAGCCCGCCGGCCCGCCTCCAACGACAATTGCATCATAATAATCGGTGGAACTCATTTCTGATATCTTCCAAATAGTATCGACGCGTTGATTCCTCCGAAGCCAAAGGAGTTCGAAAGAACATATTCGACGGCCTGCTTCCGCCCTGCATTCGGAACATAATCAAGATCGCACTCCGGATCGGGGTGCAAGAGATTCATCGTTGGAGGGATAAAATCCTTTTCAAACATCAAGGCACAGATCGCAGCTTCCACTGAACCTGAGGCTCCCAGCGCATGCCCGTGCATTGATTTGGTTGCGCTGATTGGAATGCGGTCAGCATGTTCTCCAAAGACCTGCTTGATTGCGGCGGTTTCAGTCCGATCATTCAGTTGTGTGGCGCTCGCATGGGCATTGATAGCGCTGATCTCCCCGGCAGGCACACCTGCCTCTCCCAGCACATCTCGCATCACACGCAAAGCACTCTCTCCATCCGGGCGGGGAATAACCATATGGTGCGCATCATTGTTGGATGAATACGCCACCACTTCAGCGTAAATGTGAGCATCCCGATTAAGAGCGTGGCTTAACTCTTCGAGGATCAAAACCGCGGCAGCCTCTCCCATCACGAACCCGTCACGCAATTTATCGAATGGCCGGCACGCCGATGATGGATCGGGGTTGGTGGACATGGTTCGAATGATCGCAAAGGCGCTGAATGTCAATTCGTACAGCGGCGCCTCTGCGCCCGCCGCTATCATGACATCCGCCTGTCCGTATCGGATATTGCGATACGCCTCGCCAATTGCCATCGTCCCGGAAGAGCAACTGTTCGAGTTGGCGTTGCTTGGTCCTGTACAGCCATAGCGAATCGCAATGTTGCTTGAGCCCGAGCCACCAAACACCGTAAGCGCAAGGCTCGTATCCACTGCGCGGAGGCCTTGCTTCAGATAGACTTCATGCTGCCGCTCCGCTCCTGCCACACCGCCCAGCGCCGTTCCGATCGTCACACCCAAACGATGATTGCGATGCTGAGGATCCACGTGAAGACCGGCATCCGCAATTGCCAGATCGCTTGCAGCGAGGCTCAATTGCGCAAACCGATCCATGCGTCGGGCTGTCTTCGCATCGAAGTAATCCAACGGATCAAAACCCTCGATTTCCGCTGCAACTTTGGTTTTGATTTGTGAAGTATCGAATCGAGTTATTGACCTGATGCCGTTTGCTCCGTTGCAGACGCCTGCCCATAATCCTTCTTTGCCATTGCCAATGGGAGTGATCGCGCCAACGCCGGTAATGACCACACGCCTACGCTCCATAGTGGGACTCGATATACTTCTTCATGTGCGTGAGCGTCTGGTTGGCAATGAAATGAATGAACAAGCCACCGATGATCTTTTCGGCTATGAACTCCCCGATAAACGGAATGGCAGATTGAAGATCATGGGAAATCGTTACGAATACATCATCACCCTTGGTTTCAAATTTCCATACCACCTTCATCCCTTTGGTGAATGCCTTCAGGTGATGGAAGTGAATTTCCTTTCGTACTGCATCAACACGAAGCTCCGAAGTCCATTGAACCGGAATCCACTGGCGCCACGCTGACATACGAAGAA
>QKGJ01000379.1 GCA_003251275.1 Ignavibacteria bacterium | reverse complement strand
TATTCTTTGTCCGATCGACTCCCACGAGGCAAGGAGCGCGATGGGAGTCAGCAATGTGGTTAACACGACCAGAAGGAGTGAGATGCCGTCAACGCCAAGGTGATACGAAACGTCAAGAGATTCGATCCATGAGAGTTTCTCGACGAATTGCATGTCTCCGTTCAAGGAGTCAAAGGAAGCGAAGAGCCACACGGAAAGCAGGAATGCGATTAATGAAGATGCAAGTCCAATAATCCTGATCAGGGAGGCTTGTTCCTTGTGCACAACGCTAATAAGAATCGCACCGACCAGCGGGGTGAAGAGGATCAGACTAAGTATGATTGTCTCATTCATGCGATTATTTCAGGGCAAGGAAGCCGATGATCGTGACGACACCGACGATGAAGACAAAGACATATGTTTCAGGGACACCCGTTTGTGCCATTCGAGCGTACTTGCTGATGAAACCGAACAGTCGGGCAATCGCATTTACTGTCCAGTCAATAACACCGACATCCACACCTTTCCAGAGAACTTTCTCCGATCCGACTTGAATTGGACTTACCACGCTGGCTTCGTAAATCTGGTCAACATACCACTTGTTTAAGAGTGTCCTGTATAAGCGCGGCCACGATGTAGCCAATTTAGCGGGCATTTCTTTTTTCTTCAGATACATTGTGTACCCTAGAAACATCCCTGCTACTGCGATACCGACGGAGAACGCCATCAGCGCGTATTCCATCGGGTCATGGCCCGGCGCGATCAGGTGCATTTCATTGTTCGCCCGTTCCAATATCGGTTCGAGCCAATGCTCAAGCGCATTGTTGCCACCCAGTGCCGCCGGCCAGCCTACGGCGCCACCAATGACTGAGAGGATCGCCAGAACTATGAGTGGATACGTCATGGTTTTTGGAGACTCATGAGGATGTTTTCCTTCTCCCCATCGTTTTTCCCCGTGAAATGTCAGGATGGTCAAACGTGTCATGTAGAATGCGGTGAGGACAGCTGCTACTGCTCCAATTATCCATAGACCAATATGGCCTCCCGAAAACGTCTTCCACAAAATCTCATCTTTGCTGAAGAAGCCGGATAAAGGGGGAATGCCAGAGATCGCGATCGTCCCGATGATGAAAGTGAAAGAAGTAATGGGCATGTACTTCCTTAGGCCTCCCATGTTCTGGATATCCTGCTCTTCGTGCATTGCGTGGATGACAGATCCAGACCCAAGAAACAGCAATGCCTTGAAGAAGGCATGCGTCATCAAATGGAACAGTCCTGCCGTAAATGCTCCAACGCCCAACGCGAGAAACATGTACCCAAGCTGACTGACCGTTGAATATGCGAGAACCTTTTTGATATCGTTCTGCACAAGCCCAATGGTCGCTGCAAAAAACGCCGTTGCCGCTCCAACGACCGCGACAATCATCATGGTTGTGGGAGCGAGAGCGAAGAGCACCGAACACCGGGCGATCATGTAGATTCCTGCCGTCACCATCGTTGCAGCATGGATGAGTGCACTGACTGGTGTTGGACCAGCCATGGCATCCGGCAGCCATACGAACAAAGGGATCTGAGCCGACTTCCCTGTCGCCCCCAGGAAGAGAGCAATCGTGATCCACGTAATGACAACGGAACCAGCAGGAAACGCCGAGGCTTGTGCAAACACCGCCTGGAAACTTAATGAGCCAAAGGTCATGAAGATCAGGAACATCGCAATGAGGAAGCCGAAATCGCCAATACGATTGACAATGAATGCTTTCTTCGCCGCGTCACCCGTCGTTCCTTTTTCAAACTTTCGATCGTACCAAAAACCTATCAGCAAGTAGGAGCACAGGCCGACTCCCTCCCACCCAAGGAACATCAGCAAAAAATTATCTGCAAGGATCAGGTTCAACATTGCGAAGATGAAGAGGTTGAGGTAGGCGAAGAATCGACCAATACCAGGGTCGCCATGCATATACCCAATAGAGTAGATATGAATGAGGAAGCCCACTCCCGTTACAATCAACATCATGAGGATCGAAAGCTGGTCGGCCTGGTAGGAAATGTTGACGCTCAAATTACCTGCGGTTATCCAATCGATTACCGGGACAATAAAGGTTCTTTCTTCGGGTGCCAGGCTGAGCATCTCGACAAAGGTCCAGCCCGCAATCAAGAAGCCAATGCCTACTGTCGCGCTTCCAATGCCACCGATCAACGCCTCGGATTTGAGCCTGCGCCCAAACATACCATTGATCAGAAAGCCAAGTAGCGGAAGGAATAGTGCGTATGGGATTAATTCATGAGCCATGCGTTCACCTTGGACGTCTACTCTCTCACCATTTCAGGATATTAATCTTATCGATGTTGACTGTTTGCTTGTTGCGGAACAGCGAAATGACGATGGCGAGACCGACAGCCGCTTCTGCTGCGGCAACGGCCATGACAAAAAAAACCAGAACCTGTCCGGTAATATCGCCCAGATACGCGCTGAATGCGACGAGCGTAAGGTTGACGGAGTTGAGCATCAGCTCGATACACATAAAAACAACGATAGCGTTACGACGGGTGAGGACCCCAACGACACCGATGGTGAAGAGGACGGCGCTCAGGAGCAAATAGTAATCAAGAGTAACAGGCATAGAAAGAATTTGAAGACCTAAGTGCGTTTTTTGGCTAGGACCACCGCACCGACAATCGCAACTAAAAGTAAAATCGATGTAACCTCGAAAGGCAAGAGAAATTTGCCGAACATCGCTCTTCCCATTGCTTCCACTTCCCCAATCCGGGTGGCTTGTTCGGGTAGACTTGCATTACTTCCTGCTCCGGAGCTCCACAGAAAAATGTAAATCATTTCGAGAAGAAATCCGGCCACAAGAACGATCCCGGCGACCTTCCACATGTCGAATCGTTCAATCAGTTTCGTCTCATCACCAAGATTCAGCAACATGATCACGAAAATTACCAACACCATAATGGCGCCGGTATAGACGACAATCTGAAGGACTGCCAGAAGTTGCGCATGGAGCAGTAGATACAGGCCTGCTAGGCAAAAGAAATTGGCGATGAGGGAGATAGCGCTTAACATGGGGTTCTTCTGCGCTACCATAAATACCGCAGCAACCACTGCAGCAAAAGAAAAGGAGTAGGTAAAAAAGGATTCGATGGTCACTGCAAAATTACAACCGGAGTCAAGAGTCGATGCATCACAAAATCGGTTCCAAGTTAGGATATTTTCGCTAGAGAATCAAAGAGTTTCTTGGATGAAAGGCAGAATTTGGATTGAACAAGATTGAATGGACTGGCAGAACGGAACCAGGATGAATCTAGTGGGAGATCTTTCTACTCAATCGTCGAAGTGAATCTGAAGCCCGACCAGACTTGCAAGCATCACTCGAAGTAATAGAAAAAGCCGACTTGTGGTAAGGGCAAAACAGTCCCGTCGCTGAAGTAGGTAAAAAACAGATCGCCCATGACATGGAGACCGGGAGAAGCAGCATATTCAATCCCTACTCCCAAGCCAAGGCGAACCGGCCCCTTCATCGTGTTGCTTCCGTTGCCGCTGTAGAAATAGGCTGTCCCTCCGCCAACATAGAACCGGGATGAATATGAACGAAACACATCGATTTGTAATTCGAGACCGAAATCATACGAGAGCTTACTCTCGATGCTGATTGCGCCGGCAGTAATCTGGTAGCTTAACACGCTGGGCAGGTGGTGACGAAAGCTTAGCCCCAACCCCGTCGCCGGTCCGCCAAAAAAACCTATACCAAACACGCTTCGGGAGAAGCCGGCTGACGCTCCGGGCCCCGGGGCAATGACCTGCGCGGAGGCCAAATTCAAAGGCATAGTGACTGCAATAACCAGTGAGAATATCAATTTCTTCAGCGAAGCCATCGTTTATCGTCCTTCAATGAATGAAACTTCAAGTTGCACGAAGCCAGCGAAACATCTCTCGGATTCCCGGTCGCGTCCCTGTTGCCAATATCGCAATACGAAAGATTCTTCCAGCCATCCACATCGCACCGAACGTCGAAAACAACAGAATGACAATGGTGCCAACAATTTCCCACGGAGAGGGAGTCAGGATTGTAACACGCAAAGCCATCATTGTTGGCGTCAGGAATGGAACGAAACTCAGAATTTGGAGCCAGGCCGCGTTCGGGTTCTGAATTGCAGGTATGGCGATAACAATTGGGAGAATAACCATAATCACCAGGTAGCTGGTAATCTGTTGTGCCTCTTGCTCGGTCGTGACGGGAGCCCCCACCCCAATGAAAATTGCCGCGTAAAAAAGATACCCCAGGAGAAAGTAAATCAACAGAAGCACCGCTTGGCCAAAATCGACAAACTGGAAGTTCAGGTTAACGGCCAGAACCGCTGCTATCAATCCCCAGACAGAGACCTGAGTAATTGCAAGGCCACTGAGTCCCAGGACTTTTCCCGCCATAAGCTCGGTGGACGAACACGACGAGACGAGAATCTCGACGATGCGATTGGCCTTCTCCTCGAGAACGCTCCGAACCAACATTTGCCCGGAAGTGAGAATAACAAAAAAGAGCATCATCATCACCGCGTAAGCCCTGAAGAACACCTGGAGAAACCCCGATTCCTCCGAGGTTCCCTCTGAAATCTTTACCGTTTTCGTCCTAATATGTACCTCAAGTTCCTTCATCAATGAGGGTTCCAGCCCGAGGGCCAGAAGCTTCCGTTCCATGATGATATTGCCCAGAGTCTCATCGATTCGGGAACTGAGCCGAAAGTCGCCAACATTTTTTGAGCGATATTCCACGAGACTATCCGTCACATTCGTCGATCTGATGATGCAGTAACCTTCCAGTTCATCGCTCAAGACTTTTGCTTCTGCAATCGTCAACAATCCGGCAAAGTCATGCTCGAAATTAGTCGTCAGGATCTCAACAATGTAGTTGGGACTCTTGTCTTCGAGCAGGTAATTTTCCTCCATCCGTTTCTTGAATTCGCTGGCAAATTTACCCGTCATATCAATAAGGCCAATAGCCCTTGTGGAAACATCCTCCTTGCTTGCAAACAAACCGGGGAGAATTCCCATGACCACCATCAGTAATGGGGTGACGACAATTCCGATGAGGAAGGTTTTACTTTTCACTTTCTCAACATATTCCCAGCGAGCGACGATCAATGCTTTCTTCACGCGGCTGTTTCCTTCTCGACTTTATCCTCGCCGACTGTGTGCATAAAGATTGAGTGGAGGGACGGTTCGAGTATCTCGAACTTACGTACCTCAAGGGAAGGGAGAATTTCCGCGAGCAGTGCTTGGGGTTGCATTTCAGGCGTGAGTTCAATCTCCGCCGAGTTCTCGTACAAAATACAGTTTTGAACCCCCGGCAACGATTCCAGGAACTTTCCATCCCCGTCGAACTCAACATGAACGGCGTTCCTGCCATGCATCTTCTTTACGTCCTTCACAGTTCCTCCCAGAACAACCTTCCCACGGTT
>QKGJ01000408.1 GCA_003251275.1 Ignavibacteria bacterium | reverse complement strand
ATCCGAAGTAGTCGTTAGAGAGTTCATCGAGAGAAAACCCCTCGTCGGGCAATTGGTTCTGGAAGAATTCGTCGAACATCGTCTTGCGTAAATCCATGATGACCTCCTTAGATGGTGATGAACGAAAATGTCGTGGAGGTAGTAAACGGAATAGTGATAAAGAATCTATCACCAAGCGGTCAAATGAAAAAAGAAGGTGGTGATGAAAGGATTCCCGAAAAGTCACGAGAATCTCACGGGTGTTGTGGACTACCCTTTGGTGAGCACTTCGTTGAGGGCGACGAGAAGGCGTTCAGCGGTGAATGGTTTTGGGATGAATCCTTGAATGGTAGGAGAATCGGATTTGGAGAGACGCTGTTGTGAATGGAGACCGCTTGCGGCGATGACACGAACGCGCGGGTTCATTCGCTCAAGGGCCTTGATGGTTCCCAGTCCATCAAGATAAGGCATCATCATGTCGGTCAGAACAAGGTCAATCTCGTCCCCCTGTTTCGCGTAAACGGACAGGGCTTCAGTCCCATCGGCAGCCGTGATGACCCTGTATCCATACGCTTCCAGGGTTGTTTTTGCGACCTCTCTGATGGAAGCTTCATCATCGACAAGGAGTATCAGCTCACTGTTGCCGCGAGGGAGTTTTCGTTCCTTGCGCTCGGGCTGTTCCACATGCGAAACGATAGCCGGCAGAAAAACTTTGAATTGCGATCCTTTGCCCAACTCGCTGTACACATTGATGAAGCCTTTGTGGCTGCGGACAATACCCGCAACCGTGGAGAGGCCAAGGCCGGTTCCCTTGCCGATGCCCTTGCTTGTGAAGAAAGGCTCAAAAATTCTGCCCTGCACATCCGGCGCTATTCCCGTGCCGGTATCGCTGACCGTCATACAAAGGTATTGACCCGGTTGTGCTTCAGGGTGCATGCGCGCGAATTCCTGATCGAGATCCACATTCTCGGCAGTAAGTTTCAGGACTCCGCCGCTTGGCATCGCATCGCGGGCATTCACGCAGAGATTCAATAGCACCTGATGCAGCTGGGTCGTGTTTCCAGCGATCATGTAAAGCTCCGGTCCAATCCGTGATTGGAGTTGAATAGTCCGTGGAAATGTTTCTCTTGCGATCTTTTCCATTTCCTTGATAAGATGGCGTGCCTCAAGTGGAACTCGATCGCCCTCAACGCCGCGTGCGAATGTCAGGACCTGGTTTGCCATGTCAGCGCCGCGACGCGCGTTGGAGTCGATCATCACAAGCAGCTGTTGCAATCGCTCATGATCAGGCTTCTCCAGCAGTGTCTCAACAGCGAGAAGAATCGGCGTGAGGACATTGTTCAAGTCATGGGCGACGCCTGCTGCAAGTGTTCCGATGCTTTCCATGCGTTGTGCGCGGAGAAAATGTGATTCCAGCTTTTTTCTTTCCGTTACATCCGTATTAATAGAGAGAATGGCCTGTGGTTCTCCTTCACTTGATCGCACGAGGGTCCAACGGGTTTGAACCATCACTTCCTGGCCATCCTGCCGTCTCTGTTTCACTTCACTGTTCCAGACTCCGTGCCTGGTTACCTGGATGGTTGCCTCCTTGAATTGCTCTCCATCGACAGCGTACAACAGTTCTTCCATTTTTTTGCCCTGTGCATCTTCCGGGCTCCACCCGTAGAGTTTCTCCGCTCCACGGTTCCAATAAGTGATTTGATGCAGAAGGTCTGTTACCACTATCGCATCATGAGCTTCATCGAGTAGGCGGGCCTGGTCGCCAATCTTCTCAAGATTTTTTTTTCTTTGAAGTTCCATTGCTGCCCGAGCAGCAAATATGCTGATAATGGATTTTGCCCGCTCAGGATTGTTGAGGGGCTTATCATCAATAACGTAAATATGGCCAAGGGTTTTTCCATCGGTGCCAAAGAGAGGCGTTCCTAAATAACAAACTGCCTGCAGCTTCACGAGAGCAGTGTCCTTTGGAAATCTTTCCTGCACATGGTCTTTGTAGAAGCATGTTCTCCCCTCATTGAGCACCTCTTCGCATGCTGTGTCCTTAACGTCATATTCGATTCCGGGACGCCAATCACGATCCAGCCAAAACGCAAGAGAGCGAACCCGGTCAACGGTAGGGCCAACACATTCTGACACCAATGCGTAACGGGCACCGAGGGCACTTGCAAGGAACTTGACAAGCTCAGGGAAAAAATCCTTTCCTGTAACTGCTGCCGTGCCCGCCACGAGGTCGTGGAGGGCTTTTTCTTCGCGACGTCGTTCCGTAATATCGCGGATGATAATACTCGCTTTGGGCTCTCCATTCTTATCCCGGTAAAACGCGGACGCGACTTCCCCGGGAAAAAGTGACCCATCCTTTCTGCGAAATGACAACTCACCCGCAAAGCGACCTGTTCGCTCTCGCTCTTCCAGAAGCGTGGGGAGACGCACGTCCATGGGGTCGACAAGCCCTTTTCTCCCCACCGCACAAATCTCATCGACGCTCATGCCAAAAATGCGGCATGCTTCGGGGTTCGCGGCTTCGATGGTCCCATCCTGCGTCGCGATAATGACTGCATCATAGCTGTTCTCAAAGAGGGACCGATATTGCTCTTCGCTTGCCCGAAGGTTGATCTCGGAAGCCTTCTTTTCCGTGATATCTTCGACCATCGCGAACGTGTAAATGAACCGCCCTTTCTCATCTCGAATTGCTGCGCATGCGGTATTTGCCCACATGATCGATCCGTTCTTTCTGACATATCGTTTCTCGATGTGGAAGCTCTGTCGTTTTCCCTCGACCAACTCCCGAAAGACCACAGCGCTGGCGGGAAGATCGTCCGGAAAGGTGAGGTCTTTGAAGGTGTGTTGCGCCAACTCTTCTTCGGAGTAACCGAAGATTTTCTGGAATACTGGATTTGCCTGAAGGAATCGCCCTTCAGCATTATTTATGGAAATGCCAATGGGCGATGCGTCGAAGAGAGCTTTGAATTGCTCTTCGCTTTCGCGGGGAGTAACCTTTGATGGTTGAACCGCCATAACGAGACCGGAAAGACTGAAAGAGAACGGTGGAGTTAATTTATCTTAAACGGCATTGACAATCAATGAGCACTTCGGACCGACCACGAACTAATCAAGATCGTCCGCAATTCGATATCCAACCCCCGGAACAGTTTGTAAATACTGTGGATATGAGGGGTCTTCTTCAATCTTAACCCTCAGCCGCTGTATACATGTTTGCACTGCGTGAAAGTCGTTTTCACCCATCTGCCCCCAAACCTGATCATAGAGATCCGTAAGATGAACCGTCTTTCCCGGGATCCGCATTAGCATCGCCAGAAGGTCGAATTCCCTTTCGGTCAGGTCAATACTCCTGCCGGCAATGGCTGCTTCCCGTGAAGCGACATCCATGCTCAATCGACCAACTCGATATGTCCCGTTCGAGATTGATTTGCCAGCAGAAATCTCTTTTCGTTGCATTATGGATTTCACCCGGGCTCTAAGTTCTCGCATCTTAAAGGGTTTGGTAAGATAGTCGTCAACTCCGGCTTCAAGACAGCGAAGAAGGTCTTGTTGCTCCGCGTGCGAAGCGATCAATAGAATGGGTGGTGCGTTCGCATCAAGCCGGACTTCTCTGCAGACATCCAGCCAATCGTGACCCGGACACATCAGGTCCAAAATAATCAGGTCGTAGTTTCGAAGGAGCGCGAAATCAGAAATAAGTTCTCTGCTTGCAATCGTTTGGCACTCATAGCCCAGGTCCGCTATATGCATCTCCAAAAGGGAAGCGATATCGCTCTCTTCTTCGACAATCAACACTCTTTTCGCCATCCAGATGACCCGCTTTATGTTATGATTTCATAGGCCACCGAAGACGGTACCCCTTCCGGTAAATACGGAATACTTCTCAAGAAACTATCACGGCTCCATAACGCAAACAGACAATAGTGGCAGAAATAGATGAATCTTTGTTACTTTTGGAGTCCATGGGAGTCTAACCAAGTGACCACCCATCCACTCATAAGGAAGGAACAATGAAACCGCGGCTTCTTGCTTTGGGGATACTGTTGCTGGTTTTGATAATTCTCGTTTTTCAGAACAGCGATGTTGTGACTCTCCATTTTCTCTTTTGGAAAATTAGTGCTTCACAAATAATATTCTTTTCTGCAATTGCCTTCGTGGGTGGCATTGCTGGTTTCTTGGTAGGAATGAAGCGTAAGAGGTAGAATTTTTTTACAACTAACGGAGGATATATGGATAAGAAAGAACTCACTGACAAATGGGAAACGTTGCTCAAGGAATGGACCGCAAAGATCGATGAATTGAGCAAGAAAGCTGCCCTCGCAAAGGCTGAGGCCAAGATTGAATATGAAAAGCAGATCATTTTGCTCAAGCAGAAAAAGGTTGAGGGTACAAAAAAGCTCGACCAGATCAAATCCTCTTCCGATGCGGCGTGGGGCGAGGTGAAAGTAGGTGCAGAAAAAGTCTGGAACGAAATGAAATCAACGATGGAAAACGCAATGGCGAAATTCAAAGCTCCGCCGGAAAAATGAATTGGCCGACTGAGTTCATAGTTGACATGCAAAAGCCCTCTTGCGAGGGCTTTTGATTTGGGCTGCAATTGGATTAATTCAATAGCAGCATCTTTTTCAACTGCATGAAGGAACCACTAAGATTGTCGGACGAAGTTGCTTCTAATCGATAGAAGTACACCCCACTGGCAACGTGGTTGCCATAGTTGTTGTTCGAATCCCATTGAACAGACTTGTCGCCGGCGTCTACGAGACCACTGACGAGTGTTCGAATCTCGTGGCCAAGAATATCGTAGATCTTCAGAGTGACATGGCTCTGTGCCGGCAAGGCATACTTGATTGTAGTGGATGGGTTAAACGGATTGGGGGAGTTTTGGAACAGGCGGTACTCGTGCGGCCTTTCCTTTTCCGCTACCCCGACAGAAATATCCGCGACAATCTGCAGTCCAATGGAAAGAAACGCGTTCGAAGAACTGACGCTGCCGGCGAGACTCATATCAAGGAAAAACAAAGTTCCGTTGATAGCATCAGTAATTCTCATTGGCGCGGGGAGAGTTGTCGAATCCCAGGAGATGACAACCGGCCCGTTGCCGCTTGATGCCTGGTAGAGCATCAGCCATGTCTTATTCCCCGGCGAATTGTTCCGGATGTCGGTGATGTAATCATCAAGCGGGGAGAGTACTCGCAACCGGGCGTCAAACGAACCGGAAGGAGCCGGCGGTGGCGCGAATTGATCAAGTCCCGGGTCAAAGCCGTCGGTACCGTTGGGATGAATGCCGATTCGGAGAAGAATGGTGCCCTGACCATCCCTGACGGAAAGAGGAAAGGTCCATTGAGATTGCGGATATACTTCTGTCGAGAGAAAAACAAGCAGTAGACCGCCCAGCGATGTGGCTTTGTGCATTCCCATATCTTTGAGACAATATGGATTAGTCGATTGAACTGCAAGAAAC
>QKGJ01000164.1 GCA_003251275.1 Ignavibacteria bacterium | reverse complement strand
GAAACAGCGGGATGATTCCTATGGCAATCTTGCGCGAAAGAGAAAAGCGTTTTATCGTCTTCATGTCAATTGATTGGAGGCTGCTGTGTAATTCATGAAAAAGTTAGATATCGAATGGGTTAAAATCAATCCAGTCCGGCCCTTTGTGAAGCAACCAAGGGATAACAAAGTTCCCGCGTTGGTTGATGATCATGTTTAACCAACCGGACTTTTGACCTGCTTGACATTGGACTTACCGTTTGATACATTTGGTGCGGTATTTACACTATCACTCTCAAGGAGGACTCCCCATGGCAGAGACACCAAAGGACCGGAACACATCGCTGTTCGGAAGTTTGTTGATGGTTGCACTTGTTCCCTTTGCAGCATTTGTTGGCTGCGGATCAACAGACGAACTATCCGAAGGCTGGGAAGATACACCCCCCGTGTCTGCGACTGCCACTCTTGAATACCGCGTTGACAGTCTCATGAATCAAAACAGAATTATGAAGCAACAAATGGATGCGCTTGCATCAGAGAACCAGAGCTTGCGCGCACGTTCTGCCGAGTTGGAAACAAAGTTGGATGAGGCCATTTCGGCCATGGAGTTCATCTCCACCCCTCCCCCCGAGGGAACAACGGAGAGTCACGCGACAGGATATGAGCAGGCTCTCGCAGAGTTTCGGAACAGGAACTATGAATCTGCAATACGTCAATTCGAGGGTCTCCTTTCCGGCGGGATAAACGACAAGCTTGTTCCTAACTGTCACTACTGGATTGGTGAATCTCTCTACGGACTGCGTCGGTACAGTCAGGCGATTTCTCAGTTCGAAGAAGTATTAAAGTATGTAACGTCGGAAAAGAAAAGCTATGCGCAGTTCATGATTGGCAACTGCCACATAGCGTCGGGAAACAGGGATGCGGCGCGGGAGGCCTTCAATACTTTCCTGAATACCTATCCAACAAGCCCATTGCAAAAAAAAGCGCAGGAACGGCTCGCCAGTCTATAGGCGATGAGTGGATAAAAGACACAAAAGCCCCGGAACCTCCGGGGCTTTTTTTATCCACCAGTAAACACAACACTATCGCTTTCCCGTCAGAAACTCCCCTGCAATGCGTACCTCTTCTTTGCTCCCGATGAACAGAGGGGATTTTTCGTGTAACTCTTTCGGTTGAAGTTCAAGAATTCGCTGCGTCCCGTTTGAAGCAGCGCCGCCGGCATGCTCCACGATATATGCGAGCGGATTATTCTCATACACAAGACGGAGTTTTCCGTTTTTGTTTTTTGCGTCGCCGGGATAGCAATAAATTCCTCCGTACAAGAGGGTTCGGTGTACGTCGGCCACAAGGGACCCGATATAACGCGAAGAGTAGGGTCGGCCCGTCGCCTGATCCTCTTGCTTCATCCACTTGCAGTACTTCTGCATCTTAGGCGACCATCTCTCAAAGTTCCCCTCGTTCATTGAGTAAATGGACCCGCTCTTGGGAATCCGAATATTTTCATGCGAGAGCAAGAACTCTCCCACGGTAGGATCAAGAGTAAAACCATGAACGCCATTCCCCGTACAGTAGACAAACATCATGCTGGAACCGAACAAAGCGTATCCGGCTCCCACTTGTTTGACGCCCGTCTGTAGCAAGTCATCGATTGTTCCTCCGCCCGACTCGGTTACTCTCTTATAAATTGAAAAAATAGTGCCGACAGTTACATTTGCATCGATGTTGCCAGAGCCATCCAGTGGGTCATAGGCCAGAGCGTATTTTCCCGTTGGATAATTCTCCGGGATCTTGAGGATGTCTTCATTCTCCTCCGATGCCATCACGCACAAATGGCCCCCATGGTCCATTGCCTTGTAAATCGTCTCATCCGCGAACTCATCAAGTTTTTTCACAACGTCGCCGCTGATGTTTTTCCTGTCCGTTTGCCCTAGAATATTGACGAGACCCGCCTTGGTGACTTCACGCCAGACAAGTTTGACTGCAAGAGATAGGTTGTGCATGAGGCCCGAAAATTCTCCGGTTGCCCCCGGATGGAAACGTTCTTCTTCGGCGATATGCCGTTCCAGGGTCATGAATTTTGACACTGCCGCAGTGCGAGGATATTCCATACTAAAGATCCCTTTGTGCTAGAGGAACAGGTGAGTCGCGAAACCATCGGTGGTTAGGGGCCACCATATCGAAGGAATCACGATTGACGATGAGTCTCTTGAATAAATCTAAAGAATCACGGACGGAGTTGCAACCACGAACGCAATCGATGCCGATCACGCCGAAGAAACAGTACGAACTTCCTGATCTTTGTACTGGAGTTGGTACAGCTTGTAATAGATGCCCCCCTGCGAAAGCAGCTCCTGATGAGTTCCTTTTTCCCTGATTTCACCTTTGTGCATCACGATAATTTTGTCCGCAGACTGAATCGTTGAAAGCCGGTGGGCAATCACGATCGATGTCCTCCCCTGCAGCAGCTTTCTGATTGCTTCCTGAATCAGCAATTCTGTTTCCGTGTCGACACTGGAGGTCGCTTCATCCAGAACGAGAATCTTGGGGTCGAAGGCGAGAGCCCGTGCAAAGGAAATAAGCTGTTTCTGTCCCACGGACAGTGTCGAGCCTCGTTCCTTTACTTCTTCAGCATACCTTGCCGGTAGACGCTCAATGAATCTGCTGGCCCCAACAACTCTCGCTGCGCGTTCTATTGTCTCCTGCGATATGGCGCTCTCGCCTAGACTAATATTTGAGGAAATATCCCCGGAAAAGAGAAACACATCCTGCAAGACCACGGCGATACACCGGCGCAAATCGCCTAGCCGCAAGGCTTTTACATTCACGCCATCAATCAGGATTTCGCCCTTTTGAATGTCATAGAAGCGGGACAAGAGGCTGATGATGGTCGTCTTTCCCGCACCGGTATGACCAACAAAGGCGACAGTCTCCCCTGCTTTGATCGTAAACGAAATATCCTTGAGGACCCATTCAGGCTCGTTATAAGCAAACCACACGTTTCGGAATTCAATCTCCCCCTTCACTTCGGGCAGCATCACCGGTTCAGCCGGATCATGAATGGCTGTCTTGTCATCCAGCAACTTGAAAATCCGCTCGGAGGAGGCCATGGCCGTTTGCATGACGTTATACTTTTCGGAAAGATCACGGATCGGACGCCAGAACATTTCGTTGAATTGCAGAAATGCAATGACAGTACCAAGAGTTATTGTAGCGCTGATTGTTCCGATGCCGGTTGAAAGAATAATCAAAGCGACTGCAAGAGCGCCGATAATTTCCACTGCAGGATAGAACACCGCGTAGTAGAAAATGGATTTGATGTTTGCATCACGGTGGGAGGCGTTGATGTTTTCAAACTTTCCGAACGAACGCTCTTCGCGATTGAACACCTGGTCCACCATCATGCCGGTGATATGCTCCTGCATGAATGCATTGATCCGTGCAATCTGCAAACGGACCTCCCGATATGCTTCGCGGGCTTTCTTCCTGAACAGAAATGTCCCATAGAATAGCAAGGGAAGAACACTCAGGGAGATCAGCGCAAGGATCCAGTTCATCGAGAACATGAAATAGAGGATGCCGATAATCGTAAAGACATCGCTGAACACCATCACGATGCCGGAGGAAAACATGTCGTTCAGCACTTCGATATCGTTCGTAACACGCGTGATGAGGCGTCCGATCGGGTTCTTGTCGAAGAATTTGAGCCCGCGCTGCTGCAGATGTTCATACACCTGCATGCGCAGATCGAAAATGGTTTTCTGCCCGATCCATTGCGTCAGGTAGGCGTTCAGGTATTGGATCGCTCCCCGCACAATCATCACCGCAAGGAAAAGCAGAATCGTCCAGAGGAGTCCCTGCTCATCCTTGTTCGCAATGTTATCATCGACCGCAATCTTCGTAAAGTACGGCCGCACCGCCTCCATCGCTGATACGATGATGCTCAGCAGAATGCCGAGCACCACATACCACTTGTAGGGGCGAAGGTAGATGAGAAGCCGCTTCATCAGCTTCCCGTCGTACGCTTTGCCGAGGACTTCTTCTTCGTGCATTACAGCTCCTCCAGCTCTCGTTCCAGCAACTGCTTTTGATGCAGGTCTGCATACTTTCCGCCAAGGGCAACCAGTTCCGCATGCGTCCCCCGTTCGACGATTTCTCCGTCATGAAGCACAACGATCAGGTCCGCATCTTTGACAGTGGAGATGCGATGGCTGATGAGGATGCTAGTACGTTCTTGCATCACGCCGCGCAGCCGCTTCAGGATTTCCTCCTCTGTGTGTGTGTCCACGGCGGAAAGCGCGTCGTCAAGGATCAGGATCCTTGGCTGGCGCATCACCGCCCGCGCAATACTTGCACGTTGTTTCTGTCCACCCGAAAGCGTAATGCCACGCTCGCCCAGCATTGTCCGGAATCCCTTTGGGAAATCATCGACATCGCTGACCAGTTGCGAGATTTCGGCAGCCTCCCGGACATGATCGTCCGTGCCGTTGTCTGCGCCGTAACTGATATTCTCCATAATCGAATCAGAAAAAAGGAACGTCTCCTGAGGTACATACCCGATGTTTTCTCGCAAGACTTTGAGCGGGATTTGATGGATAGGGATGTCATCAATGAGCAACTCCCCTTTCGAAATATCATAGAGACGAGGAAGCAGATTTACGAGTGTGCTCTTTCCTGCACCGGTGTAGCCAACTATAGCAATAGTGGAGCCTTGTGGAATAAGAAGATTCATATTGTAGAGAGCGGGATTCTGGGCACCGCGATATTGAAAGCTGACATCGCGAAACTCGATTTTCCCTTCAATTGTCTGGATCGAATAATCGGTGCGCTCCGAATCCTGAATTTCCGGCGGCGTATCCCAGATACGAGCCAGGCGTCCCATGGATGCCGCCCCCTGCTGCAAAATATTCACCACCCAGCCAAACGCGATCATCGGCCAGATGAGAATGACCAGATAGCCAAGAAACGCCGTGAGCATGCCGATGGTCAGTCGTCCGTCAATGACGCGCAGGCCCCCCTGGTACAGCGTGATCACCAGTGAAAGGCCGACAAGGAGGAACATCAGCGGCCACATGATGGATTGGACTTTCGCCAGCACCAGATTCTTTTGCAGATAATCCATGCTCAGGGACTTGAAAAGCCCGATCTCGTACTTCTCGCGTACATATGCCTTGACGACGCGAATGCCGGAGAGATTCTCCTGCGCACGAGTGGTCAGCTCGGCGTACTTATCCTGCCGCTCCTGAAACTTCACGTTCACAATCTTTCCGAGGCGGTACACAGCATAGGAGACGAACGGCAACGGGATCAACGCCATCAGGGTCAGTTGCCAGTCCTGGTAGAGCATCACCGCAATGACCATCGTGAAGGTCATCATGGTGTCGGTGGGATACATAATGCCGGGACCGAGACTGTTGCGCACCGCACTGATATCGTTCGTTGCGTGCGCCATCAGATCGCCGGTGGGAGTATTCTGGAAGAACGACAGGGAAAGCTTTTGGATGTGCGACAGGAAATCGTTACGGAGATCGTACTCGACCTTGCGTGAAACGACAATGATTGTTTCGCGTGTAAGGAACGTGAAGAACCCCGCCACCGCCGTGAAGCCAAGCATCAACCCCGCGTAGCCGAGGAGGTCGCCTGCCTTCAGGTTCCCTGCCGAGAGGCCTGCCTTCATAATATCGATTGCACGACCGACAAAGAGGGGGACAGCCACGGTAAACACATTGCTCATCACAACGGTCAGCACGCCGAGAATCAGCGTCTTTCTATACCGGGCGAGATATGGAATGAGCCTAAGAAGGGGCTTCATTCTAGGTATCCTTTTATTCTACTATCCTATGAGTTCAAACCCTGTGTAACCGTGCAACACTTTGGGGACAACCACTTTTCCTTCGGGTGTCTGGTTGTGTTCGAGTAACGCAGCCACAATCCGGGGAAGTGCGAGGGCGGAGCCATTGAGCGTGTGAACAATCTCCGGCTTCCCCCCATCCGGGCGGAAGCGCAAGTTCATCCGTCGCGCCTGGTACGACTCAAAATTACTGACCGACGATACCTCCAGCCATTTTTTCTGGCCGGGGGCGAATACTTCAAGATCATACTTCTTCGTCTGGGTGAACCCGAGATCGCCGGTACACATCAGCAGTACGTGATATTGCAGGCCAAGTTTCTGCAACAGCCTCTCCGCATCGCCCCGCAACAACTCAAGCTCATCGTACGAAGAATCGGGGTGAACGAACTTCACCAGCTCCACTTTATTGAACTGATGCACGCGATTCAGGCCCCGGACATCCTTGCCGTATGATCCTGCCTCGCGGCGGAAGCAAGGCGTGTATGCGCAGAGCTTTACCGGCAGATTTTTCTGCGGCAGAATTTCATCGCGATACAAATTTGTCACTGGTACTTCCGCTGTCGGGACAAGGTAGAAATCGTCCTTTGTGACCACATACATCTGGTCTTCTTTGTCCGGCAGTTGCCCCGTTCCCGTCGCACTCGCTGCATTCACCATGAGCGGAGGCATGATCTCCGTGTAACCCTGAGCTGAGGCTTCATCCAGGAAAAAATTGATAAGCGCGCGTTCCAGTTGCGCTCCTTTACCAATGTAGACAGGAAACCCCGCGCCGGTGATCTTCGTTCCCCGGGCAAAGTCGATGATCCCGAGTTTCTCCACCAGCTCCCAATGCGGTTTCATCGGGAAGTCCACCGACGGCGGATCCCCGTGCGTCGCGATGACTTTATTCTCCGCCGGACTTTTCCCAACCGGTACAGACTCATGCGGGATGTTGGGAATCTGCAAAAGGAGATCAGTACGTTTTGCCTCAACTGTTCCAAGTTGTTCGTCGATCGTCTTAATCTCGTCGGCAACTGACTTCATTTCGGCAATGATTGCACTCGCATCCTCCTTCCTTGATTTTATCTTCCCCACTTCGGCCGAGACGGTATTCTTCTTTGCCTTCAGCTGTTCAACCTTTTGCAGCAGTTCACGCCTTTGATCGTCCAAAGAGAGTACTTCATCGACAAAGGCGGGGTCTTCTTTCTTATTCGTGACACCCGCAATTACTTTGTCGCGGTTTTCACGTATGAATTTCATATCAAGCATGGATTTCTTGGTTATGATTTATGGCGACCCGAACCGGGAACAGGGGCGCTATCGGCCAATCGCTTTGAGTGGTTTGATATCTGATTCTTCAAGACCATCAATCCCTGGTCAACAGTTGACGGCTTGATCCCCAGTTCCACCTCTGCCTTCAGGGTCACGAGTCCCGATTTCAGCGGCCGCGGCGCGGGCTGTTTCAATTGCTTTGTCTTGATTGCGCTGATCAGGGATGGATCAAAACCAAAGACGCGCGCCAGCTTCAGGGAAAACTCAAACCGGTTCACGATATCTCGGCCCGCAATATTATAGAAACCCGACCTCTTCAATTCAATGCCCCGCATGATTCCGTATGCGAGATCATCTGCAAGTGTTGGATTACCGAACTGATCGTCGACTATACGTACGGCGGAGTTCTTCTCGAGACTTTGAATAAGCCATGTTGCGAAGTTCAGCTTCGCGCCGGCCGCATAGCCATACAAGACAATCGTCCTCGCGACAAAGAAATCAAGTCCCGAGGCCCGCAATGCGTTCTCGCTCGCAAGCTTGGTCTTTCCATAGTAGTTCGTCGGCTCGGGGCGTGCATCTTCGTCGTACGGACCGTCTTTGCCATCGAACAGATAGTCGGTAGAAACATGAAATATTTTTGTGGCAGACTTTCGCGCACCCTCGATAATATTTTCCACCCCCTCCACATTGATTTTCCATGCCTCCTCGCGCTGGGTCTCGCACGCATCGACATTGGTCATTGCTGCAGCATTCACAATTATCTCCGGCTCGACAGCCTGAATAATCTTCTTCACATCCTTCCTGACGCGAATATCCAGCTGTAAATAGTTCGTCGATGGCAGCTTGCGAATAGATTCGGCTGCAAATGACGCCAGTATCAAATCGTAGGCCGTCCCTCTCAGTAACAGGTCGGCAATTTTTTGTCCGAGAAGGCCGTTCGACCCGATGAGGAGAATCTTCTTCGCGGTCATCGCAGACTTTCTTCCAGTGCTGTGGAAGCCGAGGTCTTTGCGTCCCGGTACTTCACGATGATTGGCGTCGCAACCGAAAGTCCCTCTTTCTCGGCCCACTCACCGGCTATCTGTCGGCTGCCGGGAATGACGACGGCATGTTCGGGAATAACGAGAGGTCGATCCCTCTCCTTCCGATATGTTTTCTGACGCACAAGATCGAACACAGGAGTTCCCCCCGTGAGAATCACCCCCGCACCGATAACCGCCCCACGTTGCACGATGGTCCCCTCATAGATGCCGGTGTTCCCTCCTACCAGAACATCATCTTCGATAATCACCGGAAGAGAACCGATCGGTTCCAGCACACCACCGATCTGCGCTGCAGCGCTCAGATGTACTCTCTTTCCGATTTGGGCACATGACCCAACAAGCGCATGCGAATCGATCATTGTTTGCTCATCCACGTAGGCGCCGACATTAATATACATCGGAGGCATGCATACAACACTTGCTGCAACGAACGCACCGTCCCGAATCGTCGATCCACCCGGGACGATCCGAACGCCATCACTCAAGGCAAGATTCTTGATGGGAAAGGTATTTTTATCGAAGAATCGAAATGGCGGGACGGTTTCAACCTCGTTCGTGACGCCAAGGCGGAAGCCAAGGAGAATTCCCTTCTTCACCCAATGGTTCGTCTTCCACAAACCGGATGCAGGTTCCGCGGCGCGTATTGTTCCCCGGTTGAGAAGAGTCTTGAATTCCTCAAAAACGGGAAGCGCGTCCTCTCGATTAAGAGCTTTCGGATCCTGCCTGTAAAACCTCTCGATATCTTCCTGCATCAGCATTGGTTAGAGCAGGCCCAGTTCTTTCAGCACTTTTTCGACCTTTGGCCGCGCCCCGTCGCTGAGGTGCACGAGCGGCAAACGGACATCCTCTTCCACCAGATCCATCATAGACATGGCAGCTTTGACGGGAATCGGGTTCGACTCGATGAAGTTGACGTTCATGAGATCGGAGAGAAGGTAGTGAAGCTTCTGCGCCTGCTTTAGTTTTCCTTTCAACGCTAGTCGCACCATGTTGGAAAACATTTTCGGCACTTCATTCGCGACAACAGAAATTACGCCGTCGGCGCCCAGGGCGACCAGAGGCAACGTCAGGTTATCATCGCCCGACCAGACGCCGAAACCCTTCGGTCGATGGCGAAGAATCTCCATGATCTGGCTGAAGTTGGCAGAAGCTTCCTTAACCCCGCAAATGAACGGGATCTCTTCCGCCATCCTGAGAATCGTTCCGCTTTCGATATTCGACGCAGTTCGTCCCGGAACATTATACGCGATAATTGGCATCTCCACCGCATCGGCGATATGGCTGAAGTGTTGGTAGATTCCTTCTTGCGTTGGTTTATTGTAGAATGGCGCAACAGAGAGAAGCGCATTCGCCCCGGCCCCCTTTGCCATACGGGCAAGCGTGACGGCAACATTCGTGTTGTTGCTGCTTGCTCCGGCAATCACCGGAACACGCCCACGGGTTTCTTCCACGACGATCTCGATGACGTGCTGTTGCTCATCCATCGAGAGTGTTGCAGCTTCACCGGTACTACCGATGGGGACAAGCGCCTCGACTTTTCCCTTGATCTGCCTGTCGACCAACTCACGCATCGTGAGTTCATCAAGAGATCCGTCCTTTTTGAAGGGAGTGATCAGGGCTGTGGCCGTGCCGGCAAAGAGGAATTTTCGTTTCGTTGCCATAGTCTATCCGAGTATGACGTCTCTCATCGTGAACATTCCCTTCCGTCCCCTCAGCCATTCCGCGGCGAGCAAAGCGCCAAGCGCGAAGCCGCGCCTGTTTTTCGCTGCATGAATCAGGGAGAGAGAATCTGATTCAGAATCAAACAGTACCTCATGTTTTCCCGTCACCTGTCCCACACGCGTCGAGCTGAGATGGAGTTGTTCAGCCTTCACGGGTATCTGCGGCGCGTGGGTCAGCAATTGTTGTTTCCGGCGGATACTCTGGAGGATGATTGATCCGAGCGCGAGGGCGGTTCCACTTGGACTGTCGGCTTTCCCGGCGTGATGCGTTTCATTCAACGCAACATCATAGTCAGGGTACTTATCCATCAGTCTGGCCGCATCGTGCACGATTTGCATAAAGAGGTTCACACCCAGCGAAAAATTTGCAGCATGCACCAGGCCGATCTCGTGCTTTTCAACGAGCGCTTTAACAAAATCAAGATGGTCATGCCATCCGGTGGTACCTACCACCATGTCTTTGCCGCAACCGGCAACGGCTTTGATGTTATCCACAACAACCCCCGGATGCGAGAAATCGATGCACACATCAGCGTCGGCAAGCGCGTGGTCGGTAATTCCCATGCTGCCGATGTTGTTGTTGCTGTTCAATACTCTGAGGATCTTCGCACCTCTCTCGGCTGCAACCGATTCCACTTCTTTTCCCATCCTCCCGTGCCCGATGAGAACGATGTTCATGTATCCTCCTGAACGGTCTTGCTACGAATCAATCCCGACAGGCGCCCGCACCTCTCCTGACGCGACCTTCTCCGCTGCCACAACGTTTGCAAATTTCAGTGACTCCCCGAGATCTCCCGACTTCAGCATGTGTACAAGAAAGGCAGCGCCAAAGGTATCACCGGCGCCGATGCTATCATTGTTGCCATTCACGGCAATGCCGTCAACATCCGTGCGAAGAGTCTTTTTATGCTCACTGGTGAAAAGCGAGGCGCCTTTCGCGCCACGCGTCACGATAATCGCTTTGGTTCCGAGCGTCAACAGATGATTGACCCCTTGTTCTTCAGACAATTTTTCTTGTGCAAGTCCCTGCAGTTCCTCCTCGTTGAGCTGGACGTAATCAGTCATGAACACCCAGCGACGCCAGAACTCAACCGGACGCCGGATGCGCTCTTTCTTTTCGTTGATACCGAGCGTGAGATTATGGTAATCAAACAAGAGAGGGGTTCGCTTCGGCCGAATGTCGAGTCGCAGCTGATCAAGCGTGTCCACCGTCAGATCCTGTCCCGACGTCATGTTCACGAGAACTGAATCGACATTCAGAAACTTCTTCATCTTGTCATATGGAATGGGGGGTGCGATATCGATCGAACACTGTGCGGTCCGCCGTCCGGGAACATAGTGCACCTCCGGTGTGGGAGTATCGAGCTGGAATATTCCTGCCGTGTCTACGTTCCCCATAGCGGCGCACTCCTTCGCCAGAGTTTCTTTCTCTTCTTTCCCAACACCAAAAACCGGAATCACGCGATCGTTTTCCGACAGGAGCGACGAGAGCGCGGACACCGCGTTGAAGATTCCGCCGTTGCGCCGGACAACCTCGTCCTTTTTTCCGTGGATGATATCAACTGCAAAATGACCGACGACCAATATCTTCATAAAGGAGGGACCGAATGTACGTGATTCAGAATTTTGATCCTTGTTTCCGGAATTCGATGAGTTTTGTTTTTAGGGATGGATCATTCATTGCAAGAATCTCGGCGGCCAGCACGGCTGCGTTCTTCGCACCGGCGGAGCCTATGGCAACCGTTGCCACCGGGATCCCCGACGGCATTTGCACAATGGAGTAGAGGGCATCAACGCCATTCAAGGCCGAACCCTCGAGTGGAACGCCAATCACCGGGAGAACGGTGAGTGCAGCGACAACACCGGGCAAATGAGCAGCCATGCCTGCTGCTGCAATGATAAGGGAAAATCCATTTTTTTCCGCGTTCTTGACGAACGCCGCGGTTTCATCCGGCTGGCGGTGCGCGGATGATACTTTAAGTTCGTAGGCGATACCGAATTTGGTGAGATACTCGGTGCACCCGCGCATTACGGGCTCGTCGGATGAGCTACCGACTAGAATAGCGACTTTTGACATTCAACCTACCGAGGTGAGATTTACGTTAGATTTTCGCGGTGTAGGGATATTCGCCCGCTTCACAGATACGCCAGAGCCCCTGGCATGAGAACCGATTGCCGTACAGGGCTCGCCCAACAACAACGGAATCCACGCCGACGCTTTCCAGTTCCTGTACTTTCAACAGATCTTTGAGGCCAGAGATGCCGCCCGAGGCTGTAACGCGCAGACCGCTCTTCTCGGCCAGTTCTCGCAGCACTCGGAGGTTCATCCCGCCGAGCATTCCATCCCGCCTGATATCGGTGTACACGACCCGTTTGAAACCCAGCTCCTTACCATTGCGCGCCACCGTCAGTGCCGTCAACCCTGAAGATTCGGTCCATCCGCGGACCGCTACAATGCCATCCATTGCGTCGATTCCAAGAACGATTTTACTTGACCCGTACGTATCGAGTGCTTCCTTTGCTTCCTCAGGATTCTCAATCGCCATTGTTGAGATCACGACCCGGGTCACTCCCAGATCAAATGCGGCCTTCACCGATGCAAACGAACGGAGTCCGCCGCCCAGTTCAATCGGGATGTCGACCGTCGACACAAGACGCTTGATGACGCTTGTGTTGACAAGGTTCCCCGTCATCGCGCCATCGATGTCAGTCACGTGAAGGCACTTTGCGTTTTCCTTCCTCCACAACCTAGCCATTTCGACCGGGTCATCAGAATACGCAAAGCCTTCCACGCCCTGCACCATCTGAACGCAGTGACCACCTTTGATTTCAATTGCCGGTATGATGAGGAGCATCTTGTTCAATCTCGCTAACCAACGCAAAGTGCGCAAAATCCATTTGAATTTCAAGTAATAGAGAATCGGTATGAGGTTGCCAGGGGAAAAATATGACATTGACATGTCGATGTTCCTTGGCTATGAAAGTTATCACTATGTTTTGTATAGTACAGAGTCAATCAATTCAATTGGGGTGAACACATTTCTCCCAGTTCACACTCACGAGAATCTCAAATAGGATGAGAGGAGCGTCTTATGAACATGGCCAGGGGTCTGAACGCCATCCTCACAATGATGCTTTGTGCATCATCGCTTATCGCTCAGAATAACCAGCCGCTTCGCTTGCAACGACAGGAGCTACTGGATGATCCCTATGTCCCGCTACCACGAGAGACGAGACCAACCTCTCCGGCGTACCAATTCTCATCCGGAATTTTTACAATGACCCAGGCCAACGTCGATAGCGCAGGTAACAATATCGTGGGTGATGCCGCGAACGAACCCTCCATTGCTGTCGATAGGAATAATCCAAATCGCATTGCCATCGGCTGGCGTCAATTTAATACGATCACCAATAATTTTCGGCAGGCGGGTTACGCCTACACAGCTGACGGTGGTCAGTCATGGACATTTCCGGGAGTGATTGAGCCGGGGATTTTTCGCTCCGATCCCGTGCTTGGTTCCGACGCAGATGGAAATTTCTATTACAACAGCCTTACCGTTTCCGGTTCTGATTATTTGTGCAACGTGTTCAAGTCTACCGATGGAGGTGCAACATGGAATGCCGGGACATATGCGCAGGGTGGTGACAAGCAGTGGATGGTTATTGACAAAACGAATGGAGCGGGAAGGGGGAATATCTACTCCAACTGGACATCCAACTTTAGTGTTTGTTTACCGGGTTTCTTCACCCGTTCCACCGATGGCAACGTAAGTTACGACAGTTGCGTTGTCATCCCTGACGATCCTTTCTGGGGAACACTCGATGTTGGTGTGAATAGTGAGTTGTATGTGGCAGGCGCTGGCAACACAGATTTCGTCCTGGCAAAATCCACTACCGCTTTGGACTCAACGCAGATAGTTTCCTGGGATACGACGACCGTCGTTGATCTTGACGGCCAGATCGTTGCCTTTGCGGGATCGAGTTCCCCCAACCCTTCCGGTTTGCATGGGCAGACCTGGGTGGCGGTCGACTATTCATCAGGCCCAACGAGCGGAAACGTATACGTCCTTTGTTCCGTCCAGCCGGATACCGGCACGGACCCGCTGGATGTTCACTTCTCGCGAAGCACCGATGGCGGTTTAACGTGGAGCGCGCCGGTACGCGTCAATGACGACACAACCACAACCGCATGGCAGTGGTTCGGTACCATGTCCGTTGCTCCGAACGGCCGGATCGATGTGGTTTGGCTTGATACGCGCGACAATCCGGGCACTGTACTTTCCTCACTCTATTATTCATACTCGATGGATGCAGGAGTAACGTGGACTCCGAACATGCGCTTATCAAACTCCTTTGATCCTCATGTTGGCTGGCCGCAGCAACAGAAGATGGGAGACTACTATCATATGGTATCGGATAACGCCGGGGCACATCTTGCGTGGGCAGCAACCTTTAACGGCGAACAGGACGTCTATTATGGACACATTACTTTACCGGTGAGCGTGGACGGCAATCCAGGGGGAAATCCCTCAAGATTCTGGCTTGCACAGAACTTCCCGAATCCATTCAACCCAAGCACGACGATTCAGTTTTCCTTACCGCAGTCGGGACATGCTTTGTTAAGAGTCTATAACACTCTTGGGAAAGAAGTAGCGACCTTTGTTTCCGGAAATCTCAATGCGGGCACACATTCAGTCAACTGGGATGCGAGCGGCGTTCCGAGCGGGGTGTACTTCTATCGGTTGCAATCAGGACAGTTCTCACAAACCAAGAAACTGGTATTGCTCCGATAAGTGGCTGAAGGTCCGTCTATTAGGATGAAAAAAGAAGCCCCCAATTAGGGAGGCCTTTTCAAATTCCTGAACAATGACTTCTACCGCTCCGAGAACTTCTCCGCCAACAGCATTTCGATCTGGAAGTTCAGCTCGTTCATCATCTCCAGCCCTCCGCTAAAGCCAACACTCTTGAACCTGATCACCCCATCTTTGCCTATCACGAATTTTGTCGGGATTCCTCTCACGCCGTACCTGTCCACGAAATCGGTATCGAAGAGAACCGGGAAGGTGTATTTGTTTTCTTCGATGAACTTTCTCACGGCAGCTTCTCGCTCGGCTCCTTCTTCATCCTCCCATGTATCGAGTGTGAGAATAACAACCTGCGGGTTTTGCTGATACTTCTCATAGACTTGCTGCAGAAACGGAAAGGATCGGACACACGGTAGGCACCATGTCGCCCAGAAATCCACAACGACGACTTTCCCTTTCAGGGATGATAACGTCACGGGAGGTGCATCGAGACTGTTCAGTGTAAAGTCAGGGGCCGGACGCTTGATCATCGAGGCGACAATTTTTTCTTCGAGTGACGCCTTTGCAAAATCCTTTGCTTTGCCCAACGCTTCCTCATACGCCGCCTCCGAACCATGCAATGCTGTGTAGGCCTTCTTGTACTGGACAAGGAGGTTGTTGTTTGCCCTTCCCTTGCGAACACTTTCATCCGCAATGGCAGCCGCTTTGGAAAACTGTTCGCCGCGGTTCAATAGCGCAACGTACCGCTCATTCGTATCTTCACTTTCCCCTTTCCCCAGCGTGAATGCTTCATCGTATGCCGCGATGGCATCGTCAATACGGCCAAGTTGTTCCAAGCCGTATGCATAGGTATCCAAAATCATCGCGAGGTTGTCGTTTGCGTACTGTTTCCACTCAGCATTGTTCATATACCCGGGCTTTGATGAAGGATCGGGTGTGCGCAACAGTTCCACACCTTTCCCCGCGAGGGCAACTCCCCGCTCCACTTGTTCCCCTTTACTGATAAGCGACCAGGCAACGCGATTGTACAGATTGCCGTCCTGATTTTTCATTGCTTCAAGAGCGGCAGTCGTTTTGTCGTAGTCATTCATGCGAAGAGCGATGAGTACAACTTGCCGCTCCAGATTATCCCGCGCCTCAGGAAAATCCTTGATGATGGAAGCTGCGAGTGCAATTCGTTGGGCGTTATCAACCTCATCGTTGAACTCCCGAAGACGAACGCTCATTGCCATCGGGCCTGACAGATTCTTTTCGCTCCACTCAGCGCGGAGTGCATCCGCCTGTTCATCCCGCCCTGCCTGGGCGTTGAGGTCCGCCAGACGGACACAAATTTCTTCATTGTCTTTATGGAGTGTTTCGAGACGATCAAGCGATTTCCCGATCATTGCTAATTGCTCGCCGGAGGGTTTCTTCCGAAGCTGAAAACTGATCTGCTGCAATTCAGCTTCCCAGTTATCGGGATAGAGCGATAGCTCCTTCGCTATTTCATCCATCGCTCCCGCAATGTCCTTAACATGATCAAATCCTCGCATCCCCGCATAATACAGCATCGATGCCCGAGCCGCAAACGCATTGCGGACGGGTTTCCCTTGTTGATCATACACCATCGCATCCCAAACATTATCGCCGTTATTGTCCGTTTTTTCTCCGCTGACAAACTTAAATGCAAGCAAGACCGCGCTGGTGTCAGACAATGTGAACGTCCCAGTCCATGTTTCGCTTGCTCTTTTCATCGGAACTTCCACCAGAGTTCGGGATGGGGAGATCAGAACGTTCGCGGTAATTTCTGATGCAGACCGGAGGGTCGCTAGCTCGTTGGATGAGTTATAGGTGATGGTGACCTTCTGGCCTACCCGGGGTTTCTCCGGCGTAATGGAAAAAATATCCTCGACAGGCGCTGACTTGGTAGAGAACGAGGCAAAAAGGATCGTTGCAACACAACGAAGAAGTGTCTTCATGGATTTTGCTCCGAAAGATGGTAAGAACTACCGGCTGGAGAATTTCTTCTTCCGATTCCGGATGTAGTCGACGAAAACGAATTCGCCGAGGTTGGAAAGGGACGAATAATAAGCCCTTCCGTTGTTGGCCCTGGTAAGCTCTTCGACAAAGTTGATTAAATACGGATCGCGCGCTACCATAAATGTCGTAATCGGTATATGCTCGCGCCGGCAGGCGACTGCTTCGTCGAGGGTTTTATTGACGATTTTCGGATCAAGGCCAAATGAGTTTTTGTACAGGCGTCCATTGCCGTCGAACATGGCCGATGGCTTCCCGTCCGTCACCATGAATATCTGCTTGTTCGACGTGCCTCTTTTCCGCAGCAAGTTTCGCGCAAGCTGCAATCCCGCCCTCGTATTCGTATGATACGGCCCGACATTGAGAAAGGGAAGTTCATTGATGCTGACCAGTTGAGCGTCGTCCCCGAAGACCACGAGACCCAGATAGTCCTTGGGATACCGTGTGGTGATCAATTCAGACAGCGCCAGCGCCACCTGCTTCGCAGGTGTGATCCGGTCTTCGCCGTACAGAATCATGCTGTGACTGATATCCACCATGAGGACCGTCGCGCAGTTCGTCTGGTGTTCCGTTTCGTATACCTCAAGATCCTCCTCGCGGAGGGAGAAATCATCGATGCCGTCGCGCCGGAACGCGTTCGACAATGTGGAGGTGAGGTCGATGTTCGTCGGCTGATCGCCAAAATTGAACTTTCGTGTTTCACTGAGACGGTCAACGCCCGTTCCTGTGTTCGGTGTTTCATGCGCACCATCGGGCGCTTTTTTCAGGGATGTGAAAATCTCCTTCAGTGCATCCTGACGGATTCGCTGGATACCTTTGGTGGTCAGGCGCGGCACTTCATCAATTTCTTCGATGATTCCCATCTCGCGAAGCTTGTCGATGAGATCATCCATCGTCATGCCTTCATCGAACAGGCCATATTCTTCCGCTATCTGACGGAGCCAATCTAACGCCTCATCCACATCACCGCTCGCCTGCACGACGAGGTAGCTGAACAGCTGAACCATTTGTTCGAGGCGTTGCTCGTCCGTCTGAGAATCATTTGTCCATTGTCCATAGCGGAAGCGCATGGTCAGTCCTCTTCGAATCCCCGTCCGCGCCCGGAGAAAATACTCCCGACCATATCCTTGTAGGAAGTTCTGTGATCGACTTCGTCTTTTGCAATTTTGGAATTCTGATGCAACCCATCGAGAATAAATTCCATCAATGCGGCCTGTTCGTGTCGATCTTCGGCGTCCTGAACATGGCGCTTGGTAAAAGAGCGGAGACCCTTCACTTTGTCCAGTTCAGCATAATACTCGTCGCAGCTCATGTCGTCCGCCACTTCGATGGTATTGCCAGCCTCGAACCACTGGACAATCTGGCCGTACTCAGGATCTTCATGCGGCTGGCGCTGACCTTCCTGGGCTGTCGGGCGCACGCGTTTGGAGAGAGGATCGGGAAAATACTTCTTGAAGATTTCGCGGACTGCTTTCCCGACCAATGCACGCCCAACCTTCAGTGAACCCTCTTGCTCGCCCTCAAACACGAGTTCCACTTTTCCGGTCATTCCCGGAAGAACATGCGGCAGGTCGCATATGCGGGGAACCACCACATCCTCGTTCAACAGAATCGCCCGCCGTTCCGCATTGCTGACAAGGTTCTCCATTGCAGAAATCGTCAGTCGAGCGCTCACGCCCGACTTCTGATCGACGAATTCACTCTTGCGCGCTTCGAAGGCAACCTGTTCAATGATTTCCTTGAAGAAGCGGGGTACACGCAGCGTCCTTCCGTCCCGGCGCAGATCCGCCTCCTGTTCGGTGATGCGAATACTCTCTTCCAGGGAACGGGGATAATGGGTGAGAATCTGTGAATCGATTCTGTCTTTCAGCGGGGTGATGATATTCCCTCGGTTCGTGTAGTCTTCAGGGTTTGCCGTGAATACGACCATGATATCCATGGGAATGCGAATGTTGAATCCTCGAATCTGCAGATCCTTTTCTTCGAGAATATTGAACAGTCCAACCTGAATGCGTGGTTGTAGGTCCGGAAGCTCGTTGATTGCGAAGATACCACGGTTGGACCTCGGGATAATGCCGAAATGAATAGCTCCTTCATGCGCATAATGCAGCCGTTGCGAAGCAGCCTTAATCGGGTCGATGTCGCCAATCAAGTCCGCAATGGTGACGTCGGGAGTTGCAAGCTTTTCACCGTACCGCTGATCGCGATGCAGCCACTCGATCGCAGTCGCGTCGCCACACTTTTCCACCATGTCGATCGCATGCTTGCTGACAGGGTGAAAGGGATTGTCATTGATTTCGCTTCCCTTGATCACCGGGATATACTCGTCCAGCAACGAAGGAAGGTGGCGAACGATGCGCGATTTTGCCTGACCGCGAAGACCGAGAAGAATAATATCATGGCGCGCCAGGATGGCATTGACAAGGGCCGGAATCACGGTTTCATCATAACCGATGATGCCCGGGAAGAGCTGTTCTTTCTTCTGAATCTTCTTGATGAGGTTTGCGCGGAGCTCTTCTTTCACCGGACGAATAGTGTATCCGCTCTTCTTGAGCTCGCCAAGAGTGGTGGGTCGTTGCATCAAAAATCCCCTTTCAAATCTTTTTCAATGTACCGTGATTCAGTTTGAAAATCAATTTCACGCGTTCTGAACGGTTTTAACCTTCGTTGCAAATTCCGGTGATTTTCGGTACCATGTGCCACAGCCGTCATGAACGACGAAGGACAGAATGCCATACATAAAACACTCATCATCCGGTTTAGTTCCGTTGGTGATGTTCTTCTGTCTTCCCTGCTGTGCCGAGTCCATCGCAAGCGGTTTCCTGAGAGCACAATCGATTTCGTTGTGAAGTCAGAGTACGCCGATCTTGTCCGCCATAATCCACACCTGAACCACATCGTGGAATTTCCTCCCGGTGCCGGACAAGATGAGTTGCTCCGGCTTCGCCGCACCATTCTTGCCTCCCGCTACGATCTCATCATAGATATCCACGACAGTCTCCGGAGCAGGATTCTTTGCCTTGGGAATCGCAACGTAGTCCGAATCAATAAGCGCAAATTGGCCCGATTCCTTTTTGTTCATACAAAGCGAAACTTCTACAGTTCGGTCGACGGGTCAACATCCATCGCGTTGCGATACCTCGAGACAGTCGCCTCCTATGGAGTTCAAGATGACGGACAGGGTCTG
>QKGJ01000061.1 GCA_003251275.1 Ignavibacteria bacterium | reverse complement strand
GTTTTTCCAATGGCACAACGGATGTGACCATTTCCCGCCCGATCACACGTGAGACGCCACTTTTCCCACCAGTCTCAAGGAGGCAGCCATGGTACCATCATTCCGGAACATTGTGGTGCTGCTGTTGATCACGTTCGCAGGCGTGGCCTGTAGTGTTGTTGTCGGTCTTATTTCCTACGGTGCTGACGTCTTCCGACCCGATAGCCCCGGATTTTCCTTTCTGGTCTACGGCTTGAGTGGCGCATTTATTTTTGCTTTTTATCATGTGCGCGGTCTTTCGGAAACAATCACCACTGCCGTGATTGTGAGCGCAGTTCAGTTTGTCATCATCATCGCATGGTTTGGTGTGTTGCACGCAGGCATCTGGTCGTTTGGTGTGAATTTGCCGATCATCCTTCTTGCGTTTATCTTTGAGCGAAAGCTCGCGCCTCTCCGCAAATGGAAGTTCGGAGTGGTCGCGCTCGTCTACGGAGCAACGTTCGTTCTCCTCACACTGCTTACGAGTATTCTTAGCGGAGTGGAGCAAATGCCGGCAACGGTTTTCAGAAACAACTTTGTTGACGGACTGCTGATTGGGCTTGGACTTGGAATTGGAATCGAAGGAGGGGAGGCATTGGTGCATTCGATGGAACAACCGTCGAAGGCATAGGGTATTGTCCTAATACGGACAGGCTCTCGTTGATTTTCCTTGTCAATTCCCGTACATTATGCACACTCTTCGTGGAGAATCCTTAGAAATCGGAACTTCCAGCCTTTTCAAAATTTGCCGACGTAGCTCAGTTGGTTAGAGCACCAGATTGTGGATCTGGGGGTCACTGGTTCGAGTCCAGTCGTCGGTACATTCTTCTTTCCTCATTCCCCTTGTTTCTCCCAATCCCATTCTGTAAATTTTCGTAGCCGCCTTCCTTCAAAGAAAATCTAACACGGCCCGAACGCTCGGGCGTGAAAGGGGATCTGCCATGCGTTATTCTTGGCTGTTCATTGCTTTCGCTATTGTTGGATTATCCTGCACAGACCTGGGGACACAGTCCTCCCAAACACTCTCGATTGACCTTGGACGATCGGTCATTGCTAAGTCCGTGTCATTTCCTGTTACCGTTAGGAATTACGGGGGTGAGGATATTTATGTCGGGACGCTTTGCGACGACCTCTCCTTTGAGCTCGAGCAGAGGACCGATGCCGGCTACACCAGGGTTTACCGACCGGAGAATAGGAGACTTTGTCCTTCCTACGTAGTTCCGATCAAGAATGACGAAGTAAGAACCTCAAGCGAGTACCTTAGCGTCAGCGGACTTTACCGATTTATGCTGCGATACGGGACCGATCCAAATTCTGCGATGACGGATTCTGTCTATTCGAGAGCGTTTTTGGTTCAGTGACGGTGTTAATGTTGGACGACTACTGGGGTCCGATAATGAAACTCACAATTCTATTTCTTTCAATTGTTTACTTGTCTTCCGGAAACGCCCAGACAATTGATTCCGCAGCAGTCACCATCGTCACCAAAGTTCCATTCAACGGAATGAACTACTTTATTACGATTGTACCAATCGACAGTAGCAGCGTTGCCAAGATGCCCACGTATGATCCAACGCCGAAACGCAAGAAGACTTTCGTGTGGAATGATTCTCTCCAGTTTATGCTTCCCGATTCCGTCTTGAATCTCTTGCCGAAGCGGGAGGATTTTATGAGGCCATGGAAGCCAAAGCGTTAAGAATTAAGTTCAAAGATCGGTGAGGTATAAAATGCGTGTTAACTACGTAATCATCTTTGTCAGCGATATGAAGCGGTCCGTCTCTTTCTATCGCGACGTTGTTGGGTTACCTCTGAAATTTGAGACCCCGGAATGGACGGAGTTTGCGACGGAAGGCGCGACCTGGGCTCTCCACAAAACCGATGTGTCCAACCCTGATGATCGAAATCCGGGAATGGAGTCAGCGGGACAGTGTCGTCCCGGCTTCAGCGTACCCAATCTTGATGGCTTCCATAAGAAGATGGTCGAGAAGAAAGTCAAATGCGTTCAGGAACCGAGAGAGGTCTTTGGCGCACGCATCGCGCAGTACAAAGATCCCGACGGGCTGACAATAGGTGTAGGCGAAGAACGGCATTGAGGGATTCTCGCTTCCTTATTATGCCCTACTGATCAATCGGTATCTCAAACTCCAATGTCCGGGGCGGAAAGCACCGCTTGTCGTCGCATGCCTGATAGCGCAGCTTTGCCCGAAGCGCGCTCTTGCCCTGTGCTGATGCTGCAGGTTGGAGAGTAAAAGCGATCTCGATCGTGCCGTCGTATACATCCAGAATATCCTCAGAACCCTCCAGTCGTAACTTCTTACCAACCGGAAATCCCTTTTCGATTACGAAACCTTCGGGTTCGATATCCAGAGTTGTGGGAACAAGATACTCATCAGAGATGTCGTGCGCCTGAATATGGTATCCATCTTTTACTATGAGCTGCATCCGGAGAGTGGTATTCTGCCCGGTCTCGAGTGTAATTCTCGGGATAGTGGCCGTGACAATATCAGTCGACACCTCTGAATTCATAAGCGTACCAAGGAGAATGAATAGCGCGATCATAGGGAGTTGTTTGACTTGAGGAGTATGTCGAGGGTTTTGCGAACCGCTCTGAGCTTTGCATCGAAGGCAGTCGTATTCAAGAGCGAGTAGAACCTGATCGTGCCATCCTTATCGATAATCAGATTTGACGCAAGTGGTACTTCATCACGGGCAAGGTCTGGTTGGACTCCCTCCGGCGCGTATCGGGCTGAGACGGCTCCATCAGGATCCAACAGAACGGGAAAGGAGAAGTTATAACGGGTCGACCATTTCTCAACGAGGTTTCTCTCCTCTTTCACATCCACCAAAAAAACCTGCACGTCCTGCTTTTTGTAGTCCTTGGCAAGCTGATCCAGGTGTGGGGCTTCAGCGTTGCAGAAAGGGCACCATGTCGTCGCGAAATGGATAACGACAATCTTGCCTCTGGTTTCCTCTAAGGAATAGGTCTTTCCGTCCAATCCCTTTAATGCAAAGAGAGGGGCGGATTCTCCGATCATTGGCTGCTTATCGCCTGCAAGCATGGAGGCGGGAGCCCCAAACCCGATGATGACGATGAAAATGAACCCCGTCGCAATGGTGAATATCTTCACTGTACTTTTCTCCTTCTTGGTTGTGGTTGATTATCCCGTTCACGCAACTGACGCATGACATCGAGAATAGTTCCCCTCTCTGGACATCTTTCTGGTCTGATTGGGGAGGACGAAAACCTTGCGATAACCAGCCGCTTTGCGTATTTTGCCTCCGCGGAAACCTACACTTCAGATAATTACCTGAAACTCGTCGGTGCTTCCCGCCTCTCAACTTCACCAAATTGCTTTCAAGAAATGACCGAGAACAAAGTTGTAGATCCAAAACTGCTACGGGGGTTCCGGGATTATCTGCCGGATCAGATGAATGCCCGTCAGAAAATGATTGACACCATCCGCGGCGTGTACGAGCGCTATGGGTTTCTGCCTCTGGATACTCCGGCGCAGGAATACAAGGTAACTCTCCTCGGCTACGGGGAGGAGAATACAAAGCAGATCTTCAGCTTTGAAAATCCCGAGGAGGAAGAAGTTGCGCTGCGCTTCGATCTTACGGTGCCCCTTGCTCGCGTCGTAGCGCAATACCCTGATTTGGTTTTTCCATTCCGTCGCTATCAGGTGGCGCCCGTCTGGCGGGCGGACAAACCCGATCCGGGCCGATTCCGCGAGTTCGTACAATTCGATCTGGACTCGGTCGGTACGTCATCCATCGCGGCAGATGTTGAGATCATCTGTGGCATGTATGATACCCTCAAGGCATTGGGCATCAAGAATTTCAAAATACGGTTCAGCGATCGGAAGATATTGAATGCCCTCCTCGACTTTGCTTCAATTCCGCAAAGTATGTCCCATGCAGTTCTCCGCATTCTGGATAAACTCGATAAGATTGGAGTTGACGAGGTTTCCAAGGAACTTATGAAAGGTAGAATCGACGCTTCCGGGGCGAAGATCGAAGGGTTGGGTCTGAGTTCAGCTCAGGTCGACAAGCTCAAAAGATTCCTGAGCCTCCCGTCACGAAATCGCAGAGAAGTGCTCGAGTCAGTGAAAAACCTCTTTGCAGGAGTGGCATCAGGCAAAGATTCCCTCACGGACGTTGACTTCATTTGCGCTTCCCTTACGACTTTGAAGATTCCTGAGGAGAATGTCGTCTTCGACCCGAGTATTGCACGCGGGCTGGACTACTACACCGGTCCGGTGTTCGAGGCGATTCTTACCGATCTCCCTGAGTTCGGTTCGGTCTTCGGTGGCGGGCGGTACGATGGGCTCGTGGAACGCTTTCTCGGAAAAAAGATTCCAGCAACCGGCGCATCGATCGGCGTCGACAGGCTACTGGCAGCCCTGCTCAAACTTAATCTTATCGAAAGCGCACCCTCGACAGCGAAGGTGATCGTTACGGTGATGGAACCTGGTCGACTTTCTGATTATCAAATCCTAACAAGAGAACTACGGGAAGCAGGCATTAACACGGAAATGTACCTCGGCGAGGAGAAGTCGCTGGGCAAGCAGCTCCAATATGCGAACAGACAGGAGATTCCAATTGCAGTGATCATTGGCGGAGACGAGTTTGCAAACAATAGCGTGACGATTAAGAACCTAAAACTGGGCGGACAATTGCAGGACAAGAAAAAAACGGCAGTCGGGAAAGAGCGGGAGGAATGGCTTGAACTTTCGCGGTCCGTGCAGAAAACCATCCAGCGCGGTGAATGTCTGGCCGCGATCCGCGAGATGCTCGGAACACAATCGAAATAACTATGCCCTCAAGAAAAATATCCATCGACGGGAACAGTCTGCGGATTGAAGACGTCATTGCAGTTGCGCGCGGGAATGCTGCGGTCGTCCTTTCCTCTGCGGCGAAAGAAAGAATGCAGACCTCCAGGGCGTGGGTGGAAAAGAATGTGCGCGATCATTCGGTGGTGTATGGTGTCACCACAGGTTTCGGCGCATTTCAGAACGTCTCCATTGCGCCGCAGAAGCTCAAGGAACTGCAACGGAATCTGATCGTAAGCCACTGTTCGGGAGTCGGGGAGCCGTTTCCAGAGGATGTCGTGCGTGCGATGATGCTCCTTCGCGCGAACGCGCTCGCAAAGGGATTCTCCGGTATTCGCGTCTCGACGGTCGAGACGCTTCTCTCTATGTTAAAGAAACGCGTGCATCCGGTGATTCCATCGCAAGGATCGGTTGGAGCGAGTGGTGACCTTGCTCCTTTGTCGCACATGGCCGCCGTGTTGATTGGCGAGGGAGAAGCCTTCTATAGAGGGAGGCGGATGCCGGGTGCAAAAGCGATGAAAGATTCGGGCATTCGTCCCGTTGTGCTCGAAGCAAAAGAAGGACTCTCGCTCAACAACGGAACACAGGCAATGACGGCAGTGGGAGTTCTTGCGCTCCATGACGCTGAACGTTTGTGCGCTCTTGCAGATGCCGCGGCTGCGATGAGTCTCGAGTGCGTAAAAGGA
>QKGJ01000296.1 GCA_003251275.1 Ignavibacteria bacterium | reverse complement strand
TGCAATCTGACCCGCAGTAAAAACCAGATTTCCCGCAACGATGCCCTGACTATACGCTCCGATCGCGGATGGTGCGTTCTTCGTGGAAACAATAGTGCGTGTCATAACCTCAATTCCTGCTAATGAACAACATCTGCGGTGAGAAGGTCGAGAATGCGTTCAAGGTCATCCCTCGAATAGTACTCGACGATGATCTCGCCTTTTCCGTCGGTCACCTGCTTCAGCTGGACTTTAGTACCAAGCCGCTGACGGAGTCGTTCTTCGATTGCGCTCATGGCGCTATCGCGGTATCCTAATGAAGACTGCAGGCGGAGGGTTTTCTTCTTCCCTTTCCCCGATTCGCGTGCAAGCCGCTCCACCTCACGGACGGAAATCCCCTTCTCACGAATCTTCGAGAAAATCTGATTCTGCGCTTTCGCATCCTCAATACTGAGAAGAGCACGAGCGTGTCCTGCACTTAGCTCGCCCTTGCGAAGCGACATCTGAATTGGCTCCGGGAGACGCAATAATCTCAGAGAGTTTGTAACAGTGGAGCGATCTTTGCCAATGCGATCCGACACCTGCTCCTGCGTTAGACTGCACTCCTCCAAGAGTCGCTTATAGGAAATCGCAATCTCAATAGGATTGAGATGTTCACGCTGAAGGTTTTCGATGAGAGCCAACTCCAGCATCTCCTCATTCGAGGAAACACGAATAATGTATGCGGGGATTTGTGTTAATCCAGCTTCACGGGCTGCGCGTACACGCCGCTCGCCGGAAATCAGCTGATACCCGCCGTCGACACGGCGAACTGTGATAGGCTGGATGATTCCCTTCTCCTGGATTGAACGCCGAAGTTCATCAAGCGCAACCGGGTCAAAATCGGCGCGCGGCTGGTACGGATTCATGTGAATCTTGTTGATGTCGACTCCAGCCACGACTTGGTCTGTCACGCCATCATCCTGACGTGTGGGGGGAGGCGCCTGGATCGGTTGTATTGGCCGGGGAATCAATGACGCAAGGCCCCTGCCAAGGACTTGTTTTCCTTTTGACATAGTTCTTTCCCTCATTGTGAACAATTATGCGGTGAGCACCTGATGGTGGTTGTTCACCAGTACTTCCTGCGCAAGCTCCATATAATTTCTTGTCCCCGACGATACCGCATCGTAGAGAATAATGGGCTTTCCAAAACTGGGCGCCTCGCTGAGTCGAACATTCCTTGTCACGACCGATTTCATCACCTTATCGCCGAAGTACTTTTTCACTTCCTCGATAATTTGGTTCGAAAGTCGCAACCGGCTGTCAAACATTGTCAACAACACCCCCTCAATATCTAGCGATTCATTTAGCTGGCGTTTCACCATATTGATCGTGTTCAGGAGCTGGCCCAAACCTTCAAGCGCGTAGTATTCACACTGCACCGGAATCAACACCGAATCCGCAGCGGCAAGAGCATTTAATGTGAGCAGGCCAAGCGAGGGGGGACAATCGATAATAATAAACTCATACTCATCACGAATTTCCGCAATCGCCAATTTCATACGGGTTTCCCGTTCATCCAACTGAACCAACTCAACTTCTGCTCCCACGAGGTTGATGTGAGAGGGTATGACAGCGAGGAAAGGCATTTCTGTTTGATGAATCGTCTGGCGGGCACCGACTTCTCCTAGGAGCATTTCATATGTGCTGCGTCCCTCGTGGGTTTTGTCAACACCAACACCGCTTGTCGCGTTTGCCTGCGGATCCGTGTCGACAAGAAGAGTCTTCTTCTCCGCGGCAGCAATACATGCTGCAAGATTTACCGCAGTTGTGGTTTTGCCAACCCCTCCTTTTTGATTTGCAATTGCAATTACTTTACCCACAAGATTTTCCTTTTATCGAATTCCGGCTGCCACAAGCAGCGCCACGATCGCAAGCCCAACATTGATGCGCCCGAACTGAGACATACGAAGAAAAAACATTCCCGACTCCCCCGATGTCCCTGAAACATTGTCGAGTGTCGCATCCAACCGCCTGAACATGCGAGAATATCCATATGAAAAAAAAATCATCGCGAAGAAGAGAACCTCCTTGATCGCAAGAAGGACAGACCATTCCGATTCAAATCGGAAAAAAACATATCGAGGATCAAACAGGAGCAGTCCAATACCGGTCACCAGAATTGTCCACACGCTCATCCAAATGAATGGAAGAAAGCGGCGGAGAAGATCCCGCAGGACTGGAGAAATTGATCCATCTTCCTCCCGAGTAACGGGCAACGTCACTGCTGCCTGATACATCAAACCTCCGAACCACACGACGACTGCAAAAAGGTGAACGCTTCTGGTCGCCCAAAGCAGAAACTCTATGTGGTCGGAGAACAATCGTGAAGTATACTGAGACCGTGAAACAGCGTGAAACGACAGGATTGTTGAGAAGATAGCTTTTTTGAGGCTGGTATGCAACGATCGAATGTCGTTGCACGGGGGGGGGACTACTCGCTGTCCCGATCTTCCAAATGGTGTTTCACTACGCGTGCCTCCCGAATGAAAATGACTTCCTCCGCGATGTTCGTTGCGAGATCTGCAACGCGTTCCAGGTTGCGGCTCACGCGAATGAGTTCCAGTGCCTCCTCTACCATCTTGGGGTCGCTGCGGATAACTTCAACAAGTTCGTTGACAACCTTTTTATTCAGTTCGTCAATTAGGTCATCGTTTTTCAGGACTGCACGACACAGAGCAGTGTTCGAGTGGATGAATCCATCAATCGCATCGCGGAGCATTCCCTTGGTAATCTGGGACATTTGGGGGATGTCGACAACCGGTTCCATCGTCGAGATTTCAGAAAACTTTCTTGCCGATTCAGCAATGTTGACAGCATGGTCTCCGATGCGCTCGAGGTCATTGTTGATTTTTGATGCGGCGAGAATAAACCGAAGATCCGAAGCAACCGGTTGTTGCAGAGCGAGCAAGTCCACCACCGCCTGATCTATCTCCACCTCCATCGAATTGATGACGGAGTCCTCATCAACAACCTGTTGCGCAATGGCTGGCCGCTTCTCGAGCATGGCCCGGATTGATTTTGCGATCGCTTCCTCCGCAAGACTTGACATCTTGATGAGAAGGGTCTTGAGCTTTTCTATTTCCTGTTCAAAATGGCGTTGCATTTCTAACCAAACCTCCCTGTTATATAGTCCTCCGTTTGCGCTTTCTCCGGCGTGGTGAACAGCGACTTTGTCTTCCCAAACTCAATCAATTCTCCAAGGTAGAAAAATGCGGTCAGGTCACTGACACGGGCTGCCTGCTGCATATTGTGCGTCACGATGACAATAGTATACTGGTCTTTCAGCTCAAAAATAAGCTCTTCAATTTTTCCTGTGGCAATTGGGTCCAACGCACTTGCCGGCTCATCCATCAGCAACACCTCGGGGTCAACGGCAAGCGCCCGCGCTATGCACAGTCGCTGCTGTTGTCCGCCTGAAAGAGAAAGGGCACTTTTCTTCAACTCATCCTTGACCTCATTCCAAAGAGCAGCGCGACGCAAGCTTTTCTCCACGATTTCATCCAGAATAGCTCGGTTCTGCATGCCGTTGATCTTTGGCCCATAGGCGACATTCTCATAAATTGATTTAGGGAATGGGTTTGATTTCTGGAAGATCATCCCGACCCGCTTCCGAAGCTCAACCGTGTCAATATCCTTTGTATAAATGTTTACGCCATCGAGGAACACCTTTCCGTGAATGCGGACACTCGGTATGAGATCGTTCATTCGATTGATTGACCGTAAGAAGGTGGATTTGCCGCACCCCGAAGGTCCTATAAATGCTGTCACACGGTTTGCGGGAATTTCCATCGAAATGGAATGAAGGGCCTGCTTCTCGCCGTAAAACAGATCGAGGCTTTCTGTCGTTACTTTTGTCGCCATGTTGTCGTTTGGTGTCATCATTTACGCTCTTGCTATTCGACTTCGGAGGCGGGACCGAACGAAGATGGCGCTGAAGTTCAGCGCGAATGTCAGAACCAACAGCACAAGTGTCGTTGCATACTGAATGCCCTTTGTTGCTTCAACATTCGTCGATTGGGTCGACATGATATAAATATGATATCCCAACTCCATAAACTGATCGGAGAGACCACTGGGTAACTCCGGAAGAAAGTATGCTGCTCCGGTAAACAGAATCGGAGCGACCTCCCCCGCCCCGCGACTGACCGCGAGGATCGCTCCTGTGAGAATTCCGGTCAACGAATTCGGAAGAACCACCTTCCAGATCGTCTGCCACTGGGTTGCGCCAAGCGCAAGGCTCGCCGCGCGCAACTCCTGCGGAACCGCTTTGATTGCTTCTTCGACAGAGACAATCACCACCGGCAATGTCAACACCGCCATCGTGAGGCTGGCCCAGAGAATATTCGGCTGCGCCCATTTCACCTGAAAACCATCGGCGAGAATTGAATCTAAACCTCCGCCGACGAATTGAACAAAGAAGCCGAGACCAAATAGTCCGAATACAATAGCAGGAACACCCGCCAGCGTGTTGACCGCAAAACGAATCCCGCGTGAAAGTAATGATCCTTTCGAAGCATACTCACTCAGGTAAAGTGCAGTAACCGTTCCGACGGGTACGCCGGCGATGGACATCATCAAGACCAGCAACACCGTCCCAATAATAGAAGGTAGGATCCCTCCTTTCGTCATTCCTTCCGACGGGGCAGCCGTAAGGAATTCCCACGACAATGTGCTCCACGCTCCAACGAGAATTGTTCCCATTACCAAAATGACAACGAGAATAACGCTAAACGAGGCGACTGCTGAAAGTGGGACGACAGTCTTCCCCAAGGTGAATCGGATAGGTTTCATCCCCCCTCCCCGGTGAATTTCTTAAGGAGCCGTGCACGCACGTAGCCCTCTGCAACAGCGTTCAGGGAAAAGGTAAAAAGGAACAAGATGGCGCCCAAAAGAAAAAGAACATGATAATGGGGATCACCGACCACGACCTCCGCCATTTCAGCCCCTATGGTTGCGGAGAGAGTTCGAACAGGGTCGGTCACGACCGCTGATACGATGGGGGCATTTCCGGTTGCCATTAACACAATCATCGTTTCACCAAATGCGCGACCGAATCCAAGGAGGATCGCTGCAAACACGCCGGGTGTTGCAGCGGGAAGAGTCACAAACAATGCGGTTTGCCATTTCGTTGCACCGAGCGCAAGGCTTGCTTCGGTCATATGCTTTGGAATTGCGGCAAGAGCATCTTCCGTCACGGTGAAAATAATCGGAATCACAGCAAGTGCCATCGCGGCGCCGCCCACGAGCGCATTCAACCGGTACGAGTATCCGAAAGTATTCTGGAGAATTGATGCGAGCTGGACAAGCGCAAAGAATCCTATGACCACCGAAGGAAAGCCCGCCAAAATCTCAATTGCCGGTTTGAGAACTTCTTTTGCCCATCGGGGCGCAAAAGAAGAGATAAAGAGAGCGGCCAGAATTGCGATCGGAACCGCGATAGTCATCGCCACCAGAGTCACCTTGAACGAACCAACAACCAGCGGGATGACCCCATACTTCGGGTTCGTCGAGACAGGCTGCCA
>QKGJ01000217.1 GCA_003251275.1 Ignavibacteria bacterium | reverse complement strand
GCTTCTTGCGGTGGAAATCGTCAAGGATATCCGCTATCCTGCAGAGTTTCTTCTCGGCGTGGAGTATACCTTTATCGATCTTGTCAGTATTCGAGGCGGATTGGGAACCGAGCCGTCGTTGATGAACGGAGGGCTGGGCATTCACTACCGCTTCTTTGCGTTCGACTATGCCGTCACTTCGCATGTTGACTTAGGTTCCACCCACACGTTTTCAGTAGCGATTACTCTGGGGGATATTTGATGTTCTTGCGGCTCGTAGCCATCGATTTATTGGTTCTCCTGTTGTTATTCGGACAGCAGGTGTTTGCACAGGAGACTACTCGGGATTCGTTGGGGCAATTGGCAGGGCAGGAGAGTGATCTCATCGAACGCGTGCTTGACCGGGCAGACGGGGAAGAACTCGATGCCCTCGATCGGATTCTTTGGCTACAGGAACATCCGTTTGATCTCAACGATGCAAGCAAGGAAGAACTCCAAACGATTCCTGGTGTGTTACCGCGGGAAGCGGCGGCATTGATACAACTCAGAAAATCACTCGGTGGTTTCTCCACAATCGATCAGGTGAGAGTCATTCCGGAAACAGGGGACGACCTCTATGAACGGATAAGGATGTTTGTTCGGGTTCAAGAAGGGCGCACCGATCGCCAAAACATGTTTCAACTCCGATCACGAGCTATGCGCGATTTGCAGCCCCGTCAAGGGTTTCTGGATAGCTCCTTCGCCGGATCATCACTGAAGATGTATCATCGAGCGATCTATGGTTTTCATCGCGATGTTGAAATAGGTGCTCTCTTTGAGAAGGATGCTGGTGAGATGACCCACGATGGATTTGCCGCGGGCTACGGGGTGATGCGAAACGTCTTGTTTTTGGATCAAATCATTGTAGGAGATTACGCGCTGCAAATAGGCCAGGGTCTCGCGTTGTGGAGGTCGTCTGCATTCGGGAAGAGCGCTGAAGCGGTGGATATCATGCGTTCAGGAATCGGAGCATCGCCGTATCGTTCCACGGGTGAATTCAATTTCTTTCGCGGTGCTACAGCATCCTTCAGTGCAGATATTCCTGGCGGCACGCTCTCATTCAATGCTTTCGCATCGCACCATGCCATTGATGGCACTCTCCAGCCAGACGGGTCCATCTCTGCCTTCTACGCGACGGGTCTATTTCGTACGGAAAATGAGAAGGCGAAAAGGAATGTCGCTCGTGAGACTCTTGTCGGAGCGACAGCGAAGTTCTCGTCGCGCTACGAGTGGTCCCTTGGTGCTACGGCCTACACATCCAAATTCGATCACGATGTTCTCGGTGACCGACTGGGTGAATTGAATGGAAGGCGCTTGCATGTGTTTTCGTTCAATGGCGATATTCATCTGGGAAGGATGACACTTTTCGGCGAGATGGCCACTTCCGGTGATGGAGCAGCGGCAGGTATGGTTGGTCTCGTTCTTCGTGCCGGCAGGAGAACAGATATCGCCGTCCTGTACCGCGATTTCAATCCGCGATATGTCGCCCTTCATGCGAATGCCTTTGACGACAATGGCAATACGAATAATGAACGTGGTATGTATGGCGGGATACGACAGAGGATCTTCGACTGGCTCAAAGTTTCCGGCTATGTTGATTTGTTTACGCATCCGTGGGTGAGCTTCACAAATCCATTTCCGACCTCCGGAAAAGATATTCTCGTCCAGGTGGAGGCCCAACCGTCGAGACCATTGACCTTTACTGCGCGGATCAATTTGCAGGAAGAGGAACGGGTGAGTTACGGAGAAGATTTCTTTGGTCGATCCGCTGCTATGAATGAGACAGAGAGACGACACCGTCTTCGAGCAACGGCATCTTATCAGGTAACAAAGTCTATTCGGTTGAAAGGGCGAATCGAAACTTCCAACGTTCATGCAATCAGCGGCAATGAAGGCGGCATCCTTCTGTTCTACGATGCTCGATTTCAAGCGAAGGAAGGTTGGTTTGCGGAGGCCCGTGTGGTTTTCTTCGATACTGGTTCTTTTGATTCAAGAATCTACGAGTACGAAAACGATCTTCGGGGCGTTTTCTCGAACATCGCCTTTTTTGGCAAAGGCCGGCGATGGTATCTCCTTGCGGGCATTACGTTTCTTTCACCGCTACGACTCACTGCAAAATACTCTCAGACCGAAAAAGAGGGGGTGTCAAGCATTTCATCCGGCGCATCGCTTATCAGCGGATCTGTTGATAATAGGCTCTCTCTCCAGCTTGACTTCCGGCTCTAAGGGTAGTAACTTGTCGCCCATCAGGTCGTACACTCCTTAAAGGAGGAAGACATGAGCTGGCACAATCCTTTTCGATGGATCTTTATCATCAGTCCCTTGCTGACTTCCGTTTTCGTTTCTTCCATACCGGCGACACCAAGAATCCCGAATGCAAGTGACGCAATGACGCTGAGCGATCAGGTGCGAGAAATCCTCTCGCCGGATTGCGGGAAGTGTCACAATTCTTCATTGCCGAGCGCAGTGCCGGGCGCTATCAAGGTTTTTGACTTTGCAAAGGATAATTGGCCTGCGACAATTACACAGAAGCAATTGAAAGGCTTCGCTCTGAGAACCGCATCTCTCAGGGATTCTGTTGAGCGCAAAGCCGTCTACGATTTTCTTCTTATGATGAAGAAGCCAGATTCTGTCGACGAATCGCTGCAGTAACCGACGTCTCATTCCAATAAAGAGTTCTTTTCCATGACAAGCACACCATCCTCCACACCCGCACCTGCGAAACCTCCCAGACTTGATTCGGTTGATCTCCTTCGCGGCATTGTCATGGTGATCATGGCCATCGATCATGTTCGAGATTTCGTGACAATCGCGCGGTTCGATCCCGCAGACCTGACCGCAACGACGGTGGGCATTTTTCTGACGCGATGGATTACTCATTTCTGTGCACCGGTGTTCGTCTTTCTTGCCGGCACCGGAGCGTTTCTTTCCACGACCAGAGGAAAAACGAAAGAGGAACTTTCTCGGTTTCTTCTGACGCGCGGTATTTGGCTTGTCATCGCGGAGCTGACGATTGTCCGGTTCGGATGGCTGTTCAGTTTCAGTCTCAACTTCCTTTTCGTCCAGGTCATCTGGGTGATTGGTGTGTCGATGATCGTGTTGGCGTTTCTGATTCGTTTCTCGATCAAGACCATTGGAATCACGGGCATCGTGATGATCCTCCTCCACAATCTTTTGGATGGAATTTCTCCGGACATGTTCGGCCCGTTTCACTGGGTGTGGAGATTCCTGCACGATCCTCAGCCACTTCAAATCAGCGAGTCGATCACCTTCATGCCGTTTTATTCGATCATTCCCTGGTGTGGCGTAATGGCTGCTGGATATGCATTCGGCTCGCTGTTGCAGAACGAGCCAAAGCGGCGACAGAAGCTTATGCTGCAGATCGGGTTCTCGATGCTGGCGCTGTTCTTTGTGCTGCGAGGGTTCAACATCTATGGCGATCCGAACCCGTGGTCAAACCAGAAAGACGCAGCCTTTACAATCCTCTCGTTCATGAATGTAACAAAATACCCGCCGTCTCTTCTCTTTCTTCTTGTAACGCTCGGCCCTTCACTCATTGCGCTATCCCTCTTCGACCGATCGATACCACGCGTGCTGAAACCGATGATTATTTTTGGCCGTGTGCCGATGTTCTACTACTTCACGCACCTTTATCTGGCGCATGCTTCTGCCATTGTTGTCGGATTCTTCCAGGGATACTCGGCCTCAGCCTTTCTGACGCTCATGATCTTTTTCCCGACCGAATACGGATTGGGGTTGCCCGGAGTATATATCGTGTGGCTTATCGTGGTGCTGCTTCTCTATCCTGTGTGTGTCTGGTTTGCCGGTGTGAAGCGCCGGTATAAGTATTGGTGGCTCTCGTATCTCTAGTGTTGGGAGAGAACTGTGGAATTCGTATCTTTCCCACGTCATTCCACAATCGTAGAGCATATCCCTCTCAATGCAATTCGCTTCGTACGGAGACTTTGCCCGGTACCTTGAATCGATCGGTGAGCTTCACAGGGTCAAGGTTGAGGTCGATCCATTCTTAGAAATTACCGAGATTGCCACCCGTGCCATGAAGGAACGCAAACCTGCGCTTCTTTTTGAAAACGTCAAGGGGTCGCGGTTCCCTTTAGTCATTAATTGCCTGGCAAGCGAAAGACGTTGTGAGCTTTCCCTGCAGAAACACCCCCAACAGCTGGGCGAAGAGCTCATCTCGTTTTTCATGGACGCGATTCCACCCAAGCTTTCCACGATCGGAAAGCATCGACGAATAGTCCGCCGTTTCTTGGCCGCTCCCTCCATAACATCAGGGTCTCCCGTAGTCCAGCAGGTAGTTGAAACTCCCGATCTTGATTCGCTCCCGATTCTCACCTGCTGGCCGGATGACGGGGGCAGGTTCATTACGCTCCCGCAGGTTGTGACGTACGACCCAAGAACCGGGAAGCGTAACATCGGCATGTACCGGATGCACGTGTTCGATAAACAGACCACAGGGATGCACTGGCAAATCCAAAAAGGGGGTGGATTCCATTATCATCAGGCAGAGAAAATTGGGAAGCCGCTGGAACTCGCGGTGGCACTCGGTACAGATCCAGCGCTCCTACTTGCGACGATTGCCGCGCTGCCGGAGAATATTGACGAGGCGATGTTCGCCGGCTTTCTAAGGGGAAGGAGAACTCGTTTCGCCAAGGGCAAGACGATCAGTACCCTCATTCCTGCTGAGGCGGAGTTCATTCTTGAAGGCGTTGTTCCTCCCTCGGAGAGACGGCAGGAGGGGCCGTTTGGGGATCACTTCGGACACTACTCGCATGCTGCGGAATTCCCCGTCTTCCATATCAAGACGATGACAAGGCGCACCAACGCTGTCTATCCCGCTACCGTAGTTGGTATCCCTCCGATGGAGGACAAATTTCTGGGCGATGCGACACAACAGATTTTGGGGCCGCTTGCAAAGCTGATCCATTCTGAAATCACAGATCTGTGGGCGTACTATGAGGCGGGATTTCATAACTTGCTGGTTGTTGCAGTTGATCAGCGGTATGCGAAGGAAGGAATGAAAACCGCTCTTGGACTGATGGGGACGGGCCAGCTTTCGCTGACAAAGTGCTGCATCCTCGTTTCGGAAGGAGTCGATGTGAGAGACTTCGATGCGGTGATGAAAGAAATCAGGAAAAACTTCGATCCTCATTATGACTTCGTGATGATTCCGCGTGTTCCATTGGATACACTCGACTTCACCAGCTACTCAATAAATCTGGGGAGCAAGATGATTATCGACGCAACATCAAAGAGCCGGGCTTTGGCTGCGACGAATGATCAGACGCTGACGGACCGAATCGCTCATTTGAAATCACTGGATCAGAGAATTCTCGATCTACATCTGGTTCATGATACGCTCTTGCTCGTGAAGGTGATGGGCCTTGGCATGCCGCTGCTGGAGAAGCTCGTTCGCCACACTGAGCTCGCTGGAGTTCGAATGATAGCGGCAGTCAGCGATGATGTTGATATACGAAACAAAGAGAGTTATATTTGGGGAGTTTTTACGCGA